>JBKGZE010000097.1:0-7502 GCA_046545735.1 Gemmatimonadota bacterium
GGTCCGGCGGGCGGCAGGGGGGCGGCAGGGGGGCGTTCACTGTCAGGGCGATCGCGGGCAGGCCTTGCCGGCCCGGCCTCGCGCCGGGGCCCGGGCCGTGAGGCCGGACCACCAGCGCGCGGGGTCGGTCCGCGTCGCAGGCTCTCAGGCCGCGGCGATCTTCGCGAAATCGCGTGGATCGAGGCTCGCGCCCCCCACCAGCACGCCGTCCACGTCGGCGGCGGCGAGGAGGTCGGCGGCGTTGGCAGGCTTGACCGATCCGCCGTAGAGGATCGGGATGTCGCCGGCCTTCGTACCGAGGCGTTCGTGCAGGCGAGCCCGGATCCGCCCGTGGGCGTCGGCCGCGTCCTCCGGGGTGGCGGTCTCGCCCGTGCCGATGGCCCAGACGGGCTCGTAGGCTACGAGCATGCGGGCGACGGCGTCGTCATCGATCTCGGCGGTGCCGGCGTCCAGCTGACGCAGGATGACCTCTTCGAGGCGTCCTGCCGTGCGCTCCTCCAGCTTCTCGCCGACGCACAGGACCGGCACGAGGCCGGCCTCGACGGCGGCGCGCACCTTCCGCGCGGTCTCGTCGTCCGACTCGCCGAAGACGTGACGCCGTTCGGAGTGCCCGACCAGTGCATACCGGGCCCCGGCCTCCCGGGCCATGGGCGCGCTGATCTGGCCGGTGAACGCACCCTCCTGTTCCCAGTGGATGTCCTGGACGCCCACGCCGATGCCGTGCTCGGAGAGAGCGGCTCGGACCGTGGTCACGGACAGCGCGGGCGGGAAGATCAGGAGGGTCCGTCCGTCGACGGGTGGCGCGACCTGGGCGAACTCGCGGCAGAATCTCCGGGCCGACTCCGGGCCCTTGTGCATCTTCCAGTTGCCCGCGATGACGGGCCTGGTGACCGGATCAGCCACTCATCCCTCCTTGTCGTCGAGGACCGCCACGCCGGGGAGCGTGCGACCTTCCAGGAATTCCAGTGAGGCCCCGCCGCCGGTGGAGACGTGGCTCATGCGATCGTCGAGCCCGGCGCGGGAGACGGCGGCCGCGGTGTCGCCGCCGCCGATGATGGTCGTGGCCCCCGCGCGGGTGGTGTCGGCCACGGCCCGGGCCACGCCCTCGGTCCCGCCGGCGAACGGCGCGACCTCGAACATCCCCATGGGGCCGTTCCAGACCACGGTCCGGGCCCCTTCCAGCTGCTTCCGGAACACGGCGACGGAGCGAGGGCCTATGTCCAGGATCTTCCAGCCGGCGGGGACCTCTTCGCGGTCCACCGCGCGGGTCGGCGCGTCGTCACTGGCGTCCTCGGCGACGATGCAGTCCACCGGGAGGAGCAGCTTGTCCTCCGCCCGGTCGAGGAGCTCCCGGGCCATGTCGACCCGATCATCCTCTACCAGCGATTCCCCGGTCTCCAGCCCCATGGCGCGGTAGAAGGTGTTCGCCATGGCCCCGCCGATGAGCAGCCGATCCACGCGCGGGAGCAGGTTGTCGATCACATCGATCTTGCCCGAGATCTTGGCCCCGCCGAGAATCGCGACGAATGGCCGCTCCGGCGACTCGAGTGCGCCGCCCAGGTACTCGAGCTCCGCCTCCAGCAGCAGCCCCGCCACGGCCGGCCGGCCCTCGTGCCGCATATGCTCCGCCGCGCCGACGGTGGACGCGTGCGCACGGTGCGCCGTGCCGAAGGCGTCGTTGACGTACAGGGTGCCGAGACCCGCCAGCTGCTCCGCCAGCCTGGGATCGTTGGTCTCCTCGCCCGGGAGGAAGCGCGTGTTCTCCAGCACGACAATCTCGCCGCCGCTCAGGGCGGCCACCGCACCCCGAGCGTCGCTCCCCACCAGGTCCGACACGAAGCGAACCGGCACCTGGACCAGCTCGCCGAGCCGCTCCGCCACCGGGCGCAGCGACAGCTCGTCCACCCATTTCCCCTTCGGCCGGCCCAGGTGCGACATGAGCACCAGCCCCGCGTTCCGCTCGAGCAGGTACCGGAGCGTGGGCAGCGTGGCCCGGATCCGCGCGTCGTCCCCCACGCGGCCATCCGAGACCGGAACATTGTAGTCGACTCGCATCAGCACCCGGCTCCCGTTCAGAACCGGTGCCGACAGGTCCCTGATCGTTCGCTTCTTCATTCCGTCCTCGCTCTTTCGATCTCACCGCGATCGGGATAGGGGGTAGCCGGTGATCCCGGCTACTCCCCTCCCACACCACCGGACATGCGGGTCCGCATCCGGCGGTTCAGTTTCGGCCCTTCCCGGCTCCCGGCCGCGCCCGTCCAGCTCCTGCCCTTGGCTGGCCCGTCGGGATCGCTACGACCGACTCTCCGGGGGACTCGCACCCCCAAGCCACCAGCCATGCTGGGCACACATGCACAAAGGCCACGATCCGGTCGGACCGTGGCCTCGCAAAATCCGGACGCGGGCGTCCCGCGCACTCGCTCAGGACGTAGCCGGCTGCTCCGACACCTGGACACGGAAACGGATGGAGTCCTCCCCTCGCGACGTAACCACCAGCGGGGTGTTGCAGTAGCTGCACGTGATCACCGCCGAGTCCTCGCCCTGTTCCAGCTCGGCCGAGTCGCGGTGGCCGCACACCGGGCAGCGGTACGTCCCACTCCGCGTTTCCTTCGAGCCTGCCATACACTCCTCCCGACGCACGTGTCGGACTCCACGGTCGAGCGGCGCCAGATGCGTGCCAACCCGCGTCCGGCCGACCGCGAGACGGCCGGGGGACCCGCGGGCACGAGCCCGGGGATCCCCCGAACGAGTTCAGCGTAACGCCAGCGCGATGCACCGTCAATACTGTCCGCCCTCACCCGTGGTACCGGGTGAGTCCACGTAACCCTTTGCTCACCCGCTACATACGCTCCGCGATGTATCCGGCGAGATCCACGCAGCGAGCGGAGTAGCCCCACTCGTTGTCGTACCAGGAGACCACCTTCACCAGACGGTCCTCGATGACGAACGTCGATTTCGCGTCCACGATGGAGCTGGCCGGATGGCCGGTGTAGTCGACGCTCACCAGCTCCTCATCCGATACCTCCAGCACACCCTTCAGCGGTCCGCCGGCGGCCTGCCGGAAGGCGTCCAGGACGCGGTCGACGGTGACGTCCTGCTCGAGCTCCGCCACCAGGTCGACGATGGAGACGTCCGGCGTGGGCACCCGCATGGCCATGCCGTCGAGCTTGCCCTTCACCTCCGGGATGACGAGCCCGGTGGCCTTGGCCGCGCCCGTGGTGGTCGGGATGATCGACACCGCCGCGGAGCGCGCCCGGCGCATGTCCTTGTGTGGCAGGTCCAGGATGTTCTGGTCGTTGGTGTACGAGTGGACCGTGGTCATGATGCCGCGGCGGAACCCGAAGCTGTCGAGCAACACCTTCACCACCGGCGCCAGGCAGTTTGTCGTGCAGCTGGCGTTGGAGACGATGTGGTGGTTGGCCGGGTCATAGTCGCCCTCGTTCACGCCCAGCACGACCGTCACGTCCTCGCCCTTGGCCGGCGCGGTGATGATGACCTTCTGGGCGCCCGCGTCGATGTGGGGCTGAGCCTTCTCGCGCGTGCGGAAGAGCCCGGTCCCTTCGAAGACGATGTCCACGCCGAGCTCGCTCCAGGGGAGGTTGCCTGGCTCGCGCTCGCTCAGGACGCGGATCTCGTCGCCATCCACCTTGATCCCGTTGCCGGTGACCTCGACGGTACCGGGATAGCGCCCGTGAACGGAATCGTAGCGGAGCAGGTGGGCGAGGGTCTCGGCGTCCGTGAGGTCGTTGACGGCGACGAAGTCGAGGTCGGCGCCGGCCTTCTTGGCCGCGCGCAGGATGTTGCGTCCGATCCGGCCGAAGCCGTTGATGGCGACGCGAGTGGCCATATCGTCTATCCCCCTTCGAATTGGTGCGGTCGTGTTCAGTTCAGGCGGAGCCGGCCGACGGCACGGGCAAACGTAAGGACGGAGACGCAGCGCGCCCCCGCCTCCACCAGCGCCGCCGTGCACGCCGTGACCGTGGCACCCGTCGTGAGGACGTCGTCCACGAGCAGGAGGTGCTCACCGGCGATGTCGTTTTCCGTTCCAGCCGCCAGGCTGAAAGCCCCCGCCACGTTAGCCAGCCGGGCTGCCGGCTGCAAGGTGGTCTGGCTGCTGGTTCCCGCGCCGCGTTGGAGCGCGCAGAAGACGGTCCGATGCGTCCGCCGGACGAGGGCGCGGGCCAGGACCTCCGCCTGATTGTACCCCCGCTGCCGGATCCGGAGCGCGGTCGTGGGGACCGGCACCACGAGCCCTGCTTCGCCCCGCACGTCCGGCGGCAACGCGACCCGGGCCATGCGGTCGGCCATGAGGGTCGCCAGGTTCTGCCACCCGCGGTACTTGAGCTGGTGCACGAGAACCGATGCCGGTTCCTCCAGCAGGCAGGCCGACCGCGCGGACCGCAGCCCAACCGGCCACCCGGAGCATTCCGGACAGGTGGGGCCGGCCACCCGTCCCGTCCGGAGTCGGGGGAAGCCGCACCGCGGACAGAGAGGCGGCGGCGGCGGGCGCAGGCGCGATCGGCAGCGACCGCAGACCAGCTCGCCGCCGGTGCCCGCCGGCCCGCCGCACCCGAGGCAGCGTGGCGCGAAGACCAGGTCGAGGAAGCCGTGGAGGAGGGGCATGAGGGGACCCTGGCAGCAGGGACGGGGCGCCGCCATGGCGGGATGCGCCTTCGGACCTCGCCCACCACCGCCCGGGTCTGCTACGGCGCCACGACAGGCTCGATCCGGTCCAGCAGCGCGTCGATCGCCCGTCGCAGCTGGTCTCGCGTCTCCCGATACACCTGGACGCCGGCTCCGATGGGATCCATCACGGGCCGGTCGGCCTCTTCGCCCGGGAGGTAGTGGGTCACCAGCGCCACCTTGTGCTCGCCACCGAGCTCCTCCACCCCCGCCCGGTGCGACGGCCCCATGACGAAAACGGCATCCGCCCAGTCGACAAGCTCGCGAGAGAGCATGCGGGCCTGATGCTCGCCGATCGGTACGCCTTCCTCCGCGAGCACCTCGGGCACTTCGGGGGACGCCGGCGCGCCATCCATAGCGGCGACGCCCGCCGAGCCGACCTCCACGCCCGACCAGCCTCGCGCCCGTATCGCGTCGCGGGCGAGGGCCTCGGCCATGGGGCTCCGGCAGGTGTTGCCCGTGCAGACGAACAGCAGGTTGTAGCTCATTCTTCCAGCTCGATGACCGATTGCGGCTGCGATCGGTTCGGATCGCCCCCCCTGAAGATGCAGACAGTTGCGCTGCACCGCACGACCGCGGCCGGTCTCCTCGACCACAGTCCCCCGCCCGATTCGCTCATTCCGACCCTTTCGCTCACGTCTCCGCGCCGGCGTTCGTCCGGAGCAGGAGCTCCGCCAGCCCCAGGTCTTCCGGCCGCGTGATCTTCAGGTTGCGCGCGTCCCCCTCCACCACCACGACGCGGCCCCCATAGCGCTCCACGAGCGCGGCGTCATCCGTAGCCGCGACCCCCTCCTCCGCGGCACGCCGGTACGCGTCCACGATCATCTCCCGCGGGAAGGCCTGCGGGGTCTGCGCCCGCCAGAGATCGCGGCGATCGACGGTGGCCGTGATCGCCCCGTCGTCGTCTATCACCTTGAGCGTGTCCGTCACAGGCACGGCTGCGATCGCGCCGATCCCGGACGCGGCCGCCCGCAGGGCCCGGTCCACGATGGCGACGGTGACCAGCGGCCGGGCGCCATCGTGGATGAGGACCACGTCCGCGACCCCGGGCACCGCCGCGAGCCCGGCCCGAACGGAGTCGCCGCGCTCGGCCCCGCCGGCCACGCGCACCACGCCCTCAGGAAACGGGAACGGTGGATCGTCTACGTCCTCGGGCGGGAGCGCCACGACCACCCAGTCGATGGCCGGATGGTCCAGGAACGGCCGGATCGACCGGAGGAGGATCGGCTCGCCCGCGACGTTCAGGTACTGCTTCCGGAGCCCGGCGCGACTCGCGCCGGCCCTACGGAGCCCGGCGCCGCCCGCCGGGATCACGGCGGCGGCTCTCACGCGAACCTCGTCGCCGCGGCTCACAGGCGCTCCAGGAGCTCGCCGACGGTCGCCACGCGGACCAGCTCGAGGTCGACCACCGCCCGGGTGCGCGCGGGGACGTACGCGGTGCGAAACCCGAGCCGCTCGGCTTCCGCCAGCCGCCGCTCGAGCTGGCTCACCGCCCGCAACTCGCCGCCGAGGCCGACCTCCCCCACGAACACGACGTCGTTGGCGATCGTCCGGTCCAGCCGGCCGCTCGCCAGCGCCGCCACGACGCCCGCGTCCGCCGCCGGCTCGGTCAGCCGGACCCCGCCCACGGCATTGAGGAACACGTCCTGGTCGCCGAAGGTGAGGCCGGCGCGCTTCTCCAGCACGGCCAGGAGCAGGGCGAGACGCTGGCGGTCGAAGCCGGTCGTCACGCGCTGAGGCGCGCCGTAGGCCGTCCTTGAGGTCAGCGCCTGGACCTCCACCAGGAGCGGCCGCGTCCCCTCGAGTGTGCAGACCACCGCCGCGCCGCTGACCCCCTCGGCCCGCTCACCCAGGAAGAGCTCCGACGGGCTGTCCACCGCCTCGAGGCCCTCGCCGCCCATCCGGAAGACCCCGATCTCGTCCACGCCACCGAACCGGTTCTTGTTGGCCCGGAGCACCCGGTGATCGAGGGAACGGCTCCCTTCGAAGTAGAGGACCGTGTCGACGATGTGCTCCAGCGTCCTCGGACCGGCCACGGTCCCGCCCTTGGTCACATGGCCCACCAGGAAGACAGCCGTGCCGCTCTCCTTGGCGAAACGCTGCAGCCGGGCCGCGCACTCCCGGACCTGACTCACGTTCCCCGGCGCGCCGTCCAACTCCTCGGTGTACATGGTCTGGATCGAGTCGACCACCAGCGCCGCCGGCTCCAGCTCGCCCGCCCGCTCGAGGAGCTGCCCCAGCTCCGTCTCCCCCAGGAAGACGACCTGGCCCGCCCCATCCCCGAGGCGGTCCGCCCGCATCCGCACCTGCGCCGCCGACTCCTCGCCCGAGACGTACAGCGTCGCGTGACCCGACCCCTCCAGCCGGGCGGCCACCTGCAGCAGCAGCGTGCTCTTGCCGATCCCGGGCTCGCCGCCGAGGAGAATCAGCGACCCGGGAACCACGCCCCCGCCCAGGACGAAATCGAGTTCCCGGATCCCCGTGGACCACCGCTCCGTGGCATGCGGCTGAACGGTGCTCAAGCGCGCAGGCGCCGCCGCGGCCCGGGCGCGCTCCGGTCCCGGGCTGGTTCGCGCGCGCCTGGACGTCGGCTTCAGTTCCTCGACCAGGCTGTTCCACGCTCCGCACGCCGGACACTGCCCCTGCCACCGGGGCGTCTCATTGCCACATTCCGTGCAGAAGAAAGCGGCCTTGATTCTCGCCATCTGTCAGATTCGCCTTCGGAATGGCTGGTGGCTGGTGGCTGGTGGCTGGTGGCGGGTGGCTGGTGGCTGGTGGCTGGTGGCTGGTGGCTGGTGGCGGGGGGCTGGGGGCGGGGG
>JBKGZE010000098.1:0-7397 GCA_046545735.1 Gemmatimonadota bacterium
CGGCCTGTTCGGCGCCCCGCCGCCGGTGAACCCGGCCGCCACCTCGAGCCGTCGCAGGCGGGCGGTCTTCTTCTTCTGGTGGTCGGCCATGCGGTCGAAGATGGACACGAGCGCCCGGACGGCGTCGACGATGTGGGGCCCCTTGTTCAGCATGACGCACTCGGCGCGCTCGCCCATGGCGGCGTCGGTGGCCTCGGCGCGGGAGGGGCGGCCTTTCTTGGCCAGGTCCTCCATGACCTGGGTGGCCCAGATCACGGGGAGGTGGGCGGCCTCGCAGAGCCAGAGGATCTCCTCCTGGACCTCGGCCATGCGGACGAAGCCGCACTCGACCGCGAGGTCGCCGCGGGCGATCATGATGCCGAGGGGGCCGTCGTCGACGCCCTCGAGCAGCATGGCGGGCAGCTCCCGGAACGCCCGGAGCGTCTCGATCTTGAGGACGATCCCGGGCGCGTCACCGCCCAGGCGGCCCAGCTCGTGCCGGAGCCGGCGGACGTCTGCGGCGCTCCGCACGAAGGAGTAGCCCACCAGGTCCGCGTGCCGGGCCATGAACGGCAGCAGCTCCAGGTCCTCCGCCGTGAGCGACGGCAGCGAGAGCCGCGTGTCCGGCAGGTTGATGCCCTTCTCCGCCTTGAGCTTCTCCCCCTTCGCGCGGCCGGACGTGATCTCCACCACCACGTCCTCGCCCACCTCCTCGATGACGCCGCCGATCTTGCCGTCATCGAACCAGATCCGCTCTCCTGGCGCCACGTCGTCGAGGGCCTCGGGCGGCAGGCAGGCGATCCGCGCGGGCCGGCGCTCCCCGGTCCGGGGGTCCGTCCGCGCGGGCCGGCCCGGCGACGGGTCCCGGGTCAGCACCAGTCGGTCGCCCGGGCGCAGCACCAGCCGGCGCTCGCGAGGGGGCAGGCGCCCGACGCGGGCCTTCTGAAGCCCGCCCTCGCCCGCGCCCGCGCCCTCCCTCCTCAGCTCCGTCCCGCCGAGCACGTACGACCGGTCCGCGAGCTCCGCCCATCGACTGGCCCCCACCTTCCCCACTACCTCGAGGCGCTTCGGTGCGCCGTGGGCGTCCGTGAACGCCAGACTCTCGCCGGGCTCGAGCACGGCCAGGAAGTCGGCGGGCAGCGGGAGCGTGGCCCGGGGATTCGCTGGCGGCTCTTCGGGCGCGTGCTCCGGCGTAAGCCAGACGCGCGCGGGGCGAACGGGTCGCCCGAGCTCGTCCTCCCGGGGCGTCACCTTCACCACCTCCGGCCCGGGCGGGAGCGGGCCCGTGCGGACGCGGGGCCCCGGCAGGTCCATGAGCACGCGACAGCGGCGCCCGACCTCCCGCTCGGCCCGACGCAGGTGCCCGATCATCGACTCCCACGCCACCGGCGCATCGTGCGCGCAGTTGATCCGGATGCAGTCCATGCCCGCCGCGAGCAGGTCGCGGACCAGGGCGTAGTCGTCCGCCGCGTCGGATGGCATGGTCACCATGATGCGCACCACGCGCTCGCCGTGGGGCGGGCCGAACAGCTCGTCGGTGCGGCGCTCGAGCAGCGCGGCCGCCGCGTCCGGGCTGAGCGCGTCCCGCGGCTCGCGCCCCTCCTGCTCCTCGTGCAGGCGACGCAGCACCCCCAGGACCGACTCCAGGTTCCAGAGCACGTTCGCCTCCGCACGCCCGAGCGACGAGAGACCGTGCCGCGTCAGCCGCTCCTGCAGGTCGCGGAGGTCGTGGGAGCGGAAGACCAGGTAGTGGAGCAGGTTGCGGGCGCTCTCCCGCGCCTCGCCGCGCAGCGCCTCCAGCACCGCCCGGTGCTCCTCCTCGGTCGCATCGAGCTCGCGACGGAGCGCGGCCAGCTGCTCGAATAGCCTGGCGAAATCCTCGGTCTGGCTGCGCACGTGCCCCCCTGCCATCGGGATCGTCGTTCGACGGTCAGGACCCGTGCAAGAAGGGGGCGAGCGGGCTTCCGGCTGGTCTGGAACCTGCACCTTTACGGGGTAGGAACCGCGATTCAGAAGGGGGTCACGATGGTTGGACGGAACGATGAAGCCCGGGGGCCAGGGGAGTCCGCGGGGTCGGCCGGGCGCGAGCCAGCGGGCGATCACCGGCCGCGAGGCCATGGCCTGCCGCGCTGGGTCGGGCAGCGCCGGTCGCGCCGGGTCGTGAGCGGCGTGATCGGGGTGGTGGGGGTCGGCATGGGGGGCGCCCTTCTGGCGCCCGGCGAGCAGCCGGCGCTCAGGCCGGACCCGGTGGCGGAGGCCGCCCGGCAGGTGGCCCGGGAAGGCGTCGCCGAGCGGGCCGGGTCGACGTGGGACCTGCCGAACCTGGACCACGAGCGGGTCGACTACTGGGTGGACCGCTTCACCATGGTTCCGGAAATGCGCGAGAAGATGGAAGGCTTCCTGCACCGCTCGGGGCGCTACGTCCCCATGCTGCTGGAGAAGCTGGAGGAGCGCGGCATGCCCCGGGACCTGATCTACCTGGCCATGATCGAGTCCGGGTTCCAGGCGACGGCGTACTCACCCGCGCACGCGTCCGGGATCTGGCAGTTCATCGGTGAGACGGGGCAGCGGTACGGGCTGGCGATCGACCGCGCGGTGGACGAGCGGAACGACCCGGTCAAGGCGACGGACGCGGCCCTCGACTACCTCCAGGAGCTCCACGACCGCTTCGGCTCCTGGTACCTGGCCGCCGCCTCGTACAACACCGGGGAGAACCGGGTCGGTCGGATCATGCGCGAGGAGTTCGGCCGCGAGCGGGCCCTCGGCGAGGAGGACTACTACCGGATCTGGTCGCGCCTGCCCCGCGAGACCCGCGACTACGTGCCCCTCATGATCGCCGCCGCACGGATCGGGAAGGAGCCGCAGAAGTACGGCTTCGCCCACGTGGCGCCGGCGCCCGCGCTCGAGTACGACGAGGTCGTGGTCCCGCCCGCCACCCCCCTCGCCAGCATCGCCGACGCCGCCGGCGTGGCCGTCGGCGAGATCCTGGCCCTGAACCCGCACTTCAAGCTCGAGCGGACCCCGAACAACCGGGACTACCCCGTCCGGCTGCCCCCCGGGAGCCTCGGCCAGTTCGCCGCGGCGTGGGGGATCGAGCTCGGGCCGGAAACCCGCCCGGCCGTCACGGAGTAGGAGGCGCCCCGGCCAGCCCGCGCCGGCCGGCGGCCCGCGGCGGCCGGCCGGGGGCATGCCTCAACCCTCCATCCCCGGCTTCCAGACCTCCCAGACCCGGCCCACCAGGCCCGGACCCGGCTTCAGCGTGGTCTTCCCGGGTTTCCATTCCGCCGGGGTAGCCTCCGCGCCCCCGGTCTCGCGCACCAGCTGCAGGGCCTGGATCTGTCGGATGGTCTCCGCCATGTTCCGGCCCACGGGCGGGGTCAGCACCTCGTACCCCTGGATGACGCCGTCGGGGTCGATGATGAAGCGCCCCCGCATCTCCACCCCCGCCTCCGCGTCGTACACGCCGTACACCTCACCGACCTTGCCACCGCCGTCGGCGAGCATGGGGAACGGGACGCCCCCGTCCACCATCTTCGTCAGCTCGTGATCGTTCCACATCTTGTGGACGAACACGCTGTCCACGCTCATGGAGAGGACGTCGACGCCCAGCTCCTGGAGAGCGCCAAACTTGTCGGCGACCGCCGACAGTTCCGTCGCTCAGACGAAGGTGAAGTCCCCCGGGTAGAAGCAGAGGAGCATCCACCTGCCGAGCCGCTCCGACAGCGTCACGGACGTGAATTCCCCCTGATGGTATGCCGGCGCGGTGAAGTCCGGCGCCTTCTGGCCCACCCTGATCATGCGCTGCGCTCCCTTCTCAGGTGTCTCGGCCTGCTCGATCTCGTCTTCCCGTGGCGGCTCGCCCACCGGCCCTCCGGTGGGACGGGCGCATCCGACGTCCGCCATGCAGCCCTCCTTTCAAAGCTCCCGGATCCGGGGTCCGGCGACCCCGACCGTGACCGTCGGCGGTCCGGGGCCTCCTCCCTCGAGGCGGCTCCCCCCGACCAGCCGTAGAGTACGTGGGCCGGGCGGTCGGCGAAAGCCGGACGCGGCGAGCCCGTTCCGCTGCCGGGTGAGCCTCGATGAGCGCCCTCAGACGCGGTAGGGCCTCCGGGCCCCACGCCTCACCACCGCCAGTGGACGTCGCCGGCGCGGGTGGCCCCTTCCTCCACGGTCTCGCTGACGAGCACCTGGTCCACCCGCTCGCCATCCATGTCCACCACCTCGAGGCGGAGGCCCGCCCAGTGCATCACATCCGCCCGGGCCACCGGGCCCGCCCGGTCCTTGACGAAGGCGTGCAGCGTGGCGAAGTCACCGGGGGCCTGCGTCGTCCGGCCGAAGAAGGACAGGAACTCGTCGAACGGGATCAGCCCGTCCACGAGCCACGAGCCGTCGTCGCGCTCCACGATCCTGGGCCCCGGCGGCTCCTGCATCGGGGGCATGTCGCCCACGATCCCGGCCAGCACGTCGTTCAGGGTGGCCAGCCCCGCCACGCGCCCGTCTTCCCCGGTGATGATGGCGATATGGTCGCCCGATCGCTGGAACCGCTCCAGGAGCCGGAACACCGGCGTCCACGCCGGGAGCACGTGGGGCTGGCGGACCAGCCCTTCAAGCGAGGGCGGCTCCCCGAGCGCCAGGCGCTGGAGCATGTCCCGGATCATGACGTAGCCCACCGGCGAGTCGAGGTCGCCCTCCGCCACCAGGAACCGGGTGTGACGCACGCCCGACAGCAGGAGCGGGCGCCACGTCTCGGGGTCCGCCTCGCTGTCCAGCCAGGCGACCACGTCCCGGGGCACCATGATGGACTCCACCGTGGCGTCGCTGAGCCGGAACAGGCGCTCCACGATCTGCTGCTCCGTGGGCTCCAGCACGCCGGTCTCCGTGGCGTGGGCGATCATCCCCCGGATCTCTTCCTCCGTGATCCCCGCCTCGTCGCGGGGTTCCAGGGGGATCAGCCGCAGCACCAGCTCCGTGGAGTGGCTCAGCACGCGGACCAGGGGCGCCGCCAGCGCCGCCAGCCGGAGCATGGGGCTCGCCACGGTCCGGGCGAGCCGCTCCGGGTCGTGCAGCGCGATGCGCTTCGGGACCAGCTCGCCGATGACCAGCGTCAGGTACGTGATGCCCACCACCACCAGCAGCAGCGCCGCCTCGTGGGCGAACCGCTCCGGCACGCCGGCCCCGGCCAGCCCCGGGGCCAGCGTGGCGGCGATCCGCGCGCCGCCGAACGCGCCGGCCAGCACCGCCACCGAGGTGATGCCGATCTGCACGGTCGAGAGGAACCGGTTCGGGCTCTCGGCCAGCTCCAGCGCGCGGGCAGCCCGCTCGTCGCCGTCCTGGCTCCAGCGGTGAAGACGGATCTTGCTCGAGCTGACCACGCCGATCTCCGCGGCCGCCAGCACGCCGTTGGCCACCACCAGCACGGTGATGATCAGGATCTCGAATAGCGTTTCGATCATGGCTCCCGTGACGCGTGGCCCGTCCGCCGATCAGCCGTCCATGTCGCCATCCACCGCCGTCCCCTCGAAACGGTCGAAGACGGGGCCACCGATCTCGAAGTCGAAATAGGTCATCTGCTGGAGGTCGAGGAGGGCGCTCCGGTAACCGAGATAGGTGTCCAGGAAGTTCATGGCGGTTTCGGTGTTCCGATCCAGGCTGCGGAGCAGCTCCAGGATCCCGATCTCGCCGGCCTCGTACCGGGCGAGGCTCTCCTCGGCCAGCCCCTCGGCCAGCGTGAGGTTCTCCTGCATGACCAGGGCCCGGTCCTGGTAGGCTTCCAGCGTCTCGACGGCGTTGATGATGTCCGACCGGATCTCGCTCTCGGCTTCCTGGATGCTCAGCTCGGTCTGCTCCAGCCGCAGCTCCGCGGCATGGACCCGCGCGGCCCGCTCGCCCCAGTCCCAGATCGGGACATGGGCGTTGACGCTGACCGTATAGCTGTTCCGCGGCTCCTCCAGCACGTGCATCAGGTACGTGTCCGCCATCTCCCGGCCGTAGGTGAGCTCAAGGTCCAGACGGAAGCCCCGCCGCGCGCGCGTCCGCTCGATGTTCCAGGTGTTGTCCCACTTCCAGATCTCCAGCTGGCGCATCCGGGGCGTCAGCGTCATCCCGAATTCCACGGCGCGCTCCACGTCCACATGGACCGGCTCCACTTCCAGCGCGACCGGCTTGATCGTCAACGAGTCCGACGGCTCGAGACGGAGCCGCTGCTTCATCCCCGCCGCCTCCAGGCGGAACTCGCTCCTCGCCTGCTCCACACGCTCGCGGGCGTTCGCCAGCTCCACCCGGATCTCGGCCAGCTCACCGGCGTGCGCGGGGTCCCGCGCCGACCGCGCCCGGGCGGCCGCGGCCGCCCGCTCCAGCTGCGCCACGTGCGCCTCGTTGATCTGCCGCTGCTCCACCAGGTCCAGCAGGGCGTAGTAGGCTTCCGCCATGTCTTCCATCAGACGGACAACGTTGCGCCGGAAATCCATCTGCGCCCCTTCCGTGTCGTACTCCGCTTCCTGGAGCTCGTAGCGGAGCGTATTCGGCTGGAAGAGCGGCTGCTCGTACGCCACGAAGTAGCGGTTGTAGTAGCGGGTGTACGACTCGTCGTCCTGGATCTGCGTATAGCGGTAGAACCGGCTGTTGAGCGACAGGTACCCGTTGGTCGGGTAGCCGAAGAGGACCACCGGCTGGCGAACGGAGAGGTTGGCCTGCCAGCGCCGGGAGTTCTCGTGCACCAGCACGTCCCGGCCGAGACCCGAGTCGTACTCGTAGTCGGAGATCACTCCGTAGTCCGGCGCGTTGAGGCTGAGGTCGACCCGGGACTTGAGCCGGGCCCGCTGCGCCTGCTGCAACGCGCGCGTCCGGGCGATGCCGATCCGGAGGTGCCGGACCCGATAGCTCTGCTCCATGCCCAGACGGATCGCCCTGTCCAGTGTGAGCTCGACCGTCTCCTGCGCCTGCGCCTGCGCTCCGATCCCCGACCAACACAGGACCAGTATCCCCACCACGACTGCCCGGGTCATTGCCACCCCCATCGGCTCCTCTCTCGCTCATCCGGCGGCCACTACACCGCCCTCTCTCCTGACCCGGTCGGCTCCCGCCGCCGGGCCCCCGCGCGCTCAGGTCCCGAAGCTGCCCGGCGTACGCCACCGGGAGGCCATCGGCACCGCCACGTGGACCGGAGCCGCGCCCACGGGGCCGGCCGGAGGGGGGTGTGTAGGGGAGGAGAATGGAGAGGAGGAGAAAAGGGGTCGAACGAGGCCTGGGTGCATACTCCCTCCACTGCTTGAATCGCCGCCGTACCACGAGACAGGACAGCATAGGCCGCCCACCCCATCCATACAAGTGGACACGCTGCGAACCGGGGCGAACCGCGGCGCGTGCGGCAAACCCGGCGACCGTGTTCCGCCAACCCGGACCGGGGCGAACGGTGCTCC
>JBKGZE010000099.1:0-7392 GCA_046545735.1 Gemmatimonadota bacterium
CCCCGGACGTGGCCGACGACTCGCCGGATCCCGGCCTCCTCGGTCATGAGCTGCCCCGGCCCGGGCCGATCCCGCGGCTACAGGGTCTTCACTTCACGGGCCTCCGGACTCTTCTCCGTCGGGACCCGGCGGAACCGTACCCGCTGCCCGTCGTCCAGCGACTTGAACCCGTCGCCGGTGATGTTCGAGTGGTGGACGAACACGTCCTCGCCGCCGTCGTCCGGCTCGATGAACCCGAACCCCTTGCTGTTCTGAACCACCGCACGGTCCCGGTGATGAGGTCGGTCTCGGCACCGGCGGGCCCGGCCACGCTCACCACGCGCTCCGGCTCCTCGAACGTGGCGCCCCGTGTGGCGGGGCGCGCCTCGCTCTCCACATCGATCCGCAGCGGATCCCGCAGCGAGGTCCGCGCCAGCTCCTGCGCCTCGCCGGAGAAGCCACGGCCGACGAAGACCACCTGGCGCGTGTCGGGCGTCATCTCGAGGATGCGCTCGATCTCGGGGTGCTTTCCGCGCTGGAGCAGCCCGTCGATGGGGTCGAACGCCAGCACCTCGACCTGGTCCAGGCGGACGTTCCCGGCGTCCACGTGCTCGAGCAGGCGCTCGGGGGTGGCCACCAGGACATCGAACCCGGCTCGCAGGTCGCGGACCTGGTCCGCGGCGGGGACCCCGGGGTGCAGCTCACCGACCCACAGGTCCGCCTCCTCGGCCAGAACACGCGCCTGCTCGGCGATGTCCTCGACCATGTCCACGGCGGGCGCGATCACGAGCGTGTGCAGCCCCTCACGGTGCAGCTGCCGCTCCAGCGCAGGGATCATGTAGGCCCCGGTCTTCCCGGTGCCCTCCGGCGCGCTCATCAGGATGTCGCGGCCGCTCCGCAGCGCGTCGATCGTGCGGGCCTGTACCGGACGTGGCTGCTCCCAGCCGAGCATCCGCAGCCCCCGCCGGATGGCATCGTGCTCCACCAGCTCGTCGAAGGTGGCGGCGCGCTGGGCGCGATCGGGCCGCGGCGCGGCTACGGGCGCGGGCCCCCGCCGGCTGAACGAGAGGACGGCCCAGAGAATGACTGCTGCGACCGCCGCGATGAGGACGATCGTCCAGAATGTAGAAAGTTCCATGCACCAATTGTCCGGCGGTCTTCTCCTGCTGTCAAGCGACCGTCGCGACGACGACGCCCCGACGCCGGTCCGGGCCGCGGGGCGGGCCTCGCGATCGTCCCGTCCTTCAGCCGCCTGCCGCCGGACGCCGCACGATCGGGTACGCCCCGGGCTCGGCCTCCTCCAGCACGGCATCCAGCATGTTCCAGTTCACCACCCCGTCCGGCGCCCTGGGCTCCAGCAGGTGGAAGACGAGGCGCGCCAGCGGCTGATCCATGGGCACCTCCAGCGTGCCGCTCGGAAGATCCACCTCCGTCGAGACCCACTCGCCGAACACCTCCCGCTCCCGGTGGCCCTGGAACTCTCGCGCGGCCACGCGGGTGGAGTCGACCCGGAACCGCTGCGCCGTGACCCGACGATCCGTTTCCAGCGGCACCGCGCGGACGCCGTGGAGGGTCAGGAGGTTCGCCACCCCGTCCAGCTCCGCGGGCACGTAGTACGCCGCCGGCACACGCTCCAGCTCGGTGGCGGCGAAGGTGGTGTAGTCCCGCATCCGCTCCGGTCGGACCGAATCCGTGCGGGCGAGGTACTCGCGACCGGAGAACTGACTGAGGCGCGGCTCCATCTGCCCCATCAGGATCTCGACCTCGTTCCCGCGCTCCAGCTCCGCCCGGAGCGCCAGCCGCCGGCCCCGCAGATCACGCGCGTCCGCCTCCCGCGCCGTCCTGGCAATAGCCCCGGCATGCCTCGCGGCGAAGTCAAGGATCTCCTCCACGAACGCGACGTTCGCCCGGACCCGCTCCTCGAAGCTGACGTAGGCGTACGTCTCGCTCAGGATCGCGAACCGGTTCCGCACTCCGGCGTAGTTGGTGTTGAACCGCGGGCGGTAGTCGAACGTGTACCAGCCGTACTCGCCGCCGCGAGGCTTGTAGGCGTTGCCGTAGTAGTAGGTGTGGAACCCGTGCTCCTCCCGCATCCGACGGGTCATCTCCGGCAGCCAGCGCTCGCGCAGGAGGGTGACGATCCCGGGATCGGTGTCCGGATGGAGGGGCGGGGCGTACGTGAGGTGGTACGCGTGCGGGGTCCCGTTGGTCGTATGGAGATCGACCACCAGGTGCGGATCGTACGCCTGCAGCAGCCCCGCCAGCGACCGCGCCTCCGGCGACTCCAGCTTCATGTGGTCACGGTTCAGGTCGAGCCCCTGCGCATTCGTCCGCTCGCCCACGCCCCCGAACGGCCCGTTCTGGCGCGTCCGGTTCAGCACGCTGATCCGCTCGTTGCCGTCCGCGTTGAAGATCGGCGCGATCAGCACCACGAGCGAGTCGAGCCACGCCCGGTGCTGCCCGGCGGCGAACCGGCGCAGCAGCGCCTGCACCGCCTCCTTCCCTTCCACCTCACCGGCGTGGATGTTCGCCTGGACGTAGACCCGCGTACGGCCGGCGGCGAGAACGGCGTCCGGGTCCGCTCCGGCGAGCCCTTCACCGACCACCACAAGCGGTAGCGGCCGCCCCTCCATCGTGTAGCCGAAGGTCGTGCGATGGAGAACGGCGCCGGCATCGATCGTCTCGACGGCGTCGAGGAAGGCCATGACGTCTTCGTAGCGGCTCGTCTCCTGCCACGCGGACCGCTCGGCGCGCGTCTGCGGCGACTCCGAGCGGAGCGCCGATTGCCCGTGGAGCGGCCCTGCCAGCACGGCCGCGGCTAGCAACAGGGACGGCGGAACCGCCCCACCGAGTACTCGCTTTGCGTGTGTCATGGCGGCATGATGGCCCCGGCGGCGGGGGTGCCGCAACACGGGGCGGGAAGGATGACGAGAGGGGAAGCGATGGACTGGCAGCGAGCGTTGGGCAAGATCGCGGTGCGGGCCGAGGACCGGGTCGACCGGGCCAGGGGGGCCGTGTATCGGAGCCTCGGTCGCGAGCGCCCCGTGCGCATCGCCGCCTACCGCGGCTACGGCACCCGCCGGCTCGTGCACGTGCGCGGCCGCGTGCTCTACGGTCACGCCCCACCGCCGGCCACTCCCGGCGACCGCTGGTGGGTCAATCTCGTCCACGCCCTGCGCCGCCTGGAGTCGGACGAGGTCGCGGGCGCCCGCGTCCGGGTCCGCTGCTGTGGCGGTGAGGCGGAAGGCACAGCCGACGAGGAGGGGCACTTCCGCGTCACGCTGCGCCCCGACCACGTGCCCGGCCGCCGATTCTGGCACGAAGCGACAGTCGAGCTGGTCGAGCCGCGGGGTCGGCCGGCCCGGGCGTTCGTGGCCATCCCCGGGGCACCGCGATTCGGGGTCATCAGCGACCTCGACGACACCGTCCTCCACACGGGCGTGCGCAACTTGCTGCGCATGGGACGCGACGTGCTCTTCGGAAACGCCCACACCCGGATCCCGTTCCCCGGCGTGGGCGCGTTCTACCGCGCGCTGCATACCGCCGGCAACCCCGTCTTCTACGTCTCCAGCAGCCCGTGGAACCTGTACGACGTGCTGAGCCAGTTCCTCCACCTCCACAGGATCCCGGCCGGGCCCATGGAGCTCCGCGACTGGGGCATCTCAGGCGACGAGCTGATCCCTCTCGGTCACCACTCGCACAAGCGCGGAGCCATCGAGCGGATCCTCCGGACGTACCCGGAGCTGTCCTTCATCCTGGTGGGGGACAGCGGGCAGGAGGACCCGGAGATCTACCGCGAGCTGGTGCACGACCACCCCGATCGGGTCCTGGCGATCTACATCCGGAGCGTGGTGCGGGACACCCGACGAATCCGGTCGATCGAGGCCCTCGCCCATGAGCTGGCGCCGCACGCCATAGACCTGGTCCTCGTCAACGACACTATCGACGCCGCACGGCACGCGTGCGGACGCGGCTGGATCGGGCCCGCCGCCATCGACCAGGTCGCGAAGGATCAGGCCCGCGAGGAAGCGGAAGCGCGCGGCTGACTCACCCGCCCTCCGCGCCGTCGCCTTCGATCCGACGGCGAAGCTCCTCCGCCAGCGACTCCAGCTCCTCCGACCGCTGCTCCGCCAGCGAGGCGAGCCGCTCGAGATTCCGGCGGCCGGGCCGGCGTCGCCCCGTGGCCCAGGAATACAGCGCCGAGTACGAGACCCCCGCCTCACGGGCCACATCCTCCATCCGGCCGGCGATCCCTTGCAGGAGATCCCCGACCACATCGGATACCTGCGCACGCTTGTCCACGATGACCCTTCTCCTCACCGGCTACCGCCCGGCACGGCCTCCGGGTGGATGTCCGCTTGATCTATGCCTGCCGTATCGCTCCCATTGCGCGTGCCGGGCGCCCGTCGCACCCGATCCTTCGCACCCGTCTCCCGTGTTCAGCGCAAATTCCGTTCGCGTCGACGCGCCGAGCGTGTCATCCCTCTGGATCCACCCGCCCGCGCAGCTGCTTCAGTCGGCCCCGGTGCTTCTTCTTCCGCAGCCGCTTCTCGTTCGAGGCACGCGTGCGACGCGTCGTCTTCCGCTTCTTCCGCGGCCGCAGGGCGCGCCGGACCAGCTCCGCCAGCCGCTCCGCCGCCACCTCCCGGTTCCGGTGCTGGCTCCGATGCGTGTCCACCGTCACCTGGAGCACCCCGTCCTGGTCGATCCGGGTCGAGAGCCGCTCGAGGATCTGCGCCCGCCGCCCCTCGCTCAACGATGGAGACGCCCGAACGTTCCAGCGAAGCTGGATCCGGCTCGCCGTCGTGTTCGCGTGCTGACCCCCGGGCCCGCCCGAGCGGGAAGCCTGGTACTCGAGCTCGCTGTCCGGTATGGTGAAACGGTTGCTGATGGAGATGGAATCGGCCACGGCCCCGCCTGCGCTTCCGGTCAAATTCTGCCCACAGTATGGGAAGAATCGGGCCGTCGCCCCACCCACGAGGCGGCGCGGCCGATCGCCGCGCCGTGCGCGGACCAGCCGTCCGGGAAATCCACCCGTGTGGGAAGATCCCCGACAAGTTACTTTCCAGCATTGCCCGACAGACAGGTGGGTCGGGATTGATCATCATGTTTCGGGGAAGTCCCTCCTGTGGTCCCCGCCGCAGGAGGCAGGTGGAGTCCGCTGGAAGTGATCCTATCAGGAGGCGCGAATGCCGGACAAGCTTACCATCACTGACCACCGTACCGGAAAGGACTACGAGAATCCGGTCATCTACGGCACTTACCCAACCTATGGAGCGGCGACCCCAGCGCCGCCCCTCCGTCAGATCAAGGCCTCGGACGACGACTTCGGACTTCTGACCTACGATCCGGCGTTCAAGAACACGGCCTCGTGCAAGAGCGCGATCACCTTCATCGACGGTGAGAAGGGGATCCTGAGGTATCGCGGGATTCCGATCGAGGAGATCGCCCAGGAGAGCAACTTCCTGGAGGCGTCGTACCTGACGCTGTTCGGCGAGCTGCCGACGCAGGAGCAGTACGACGACTGGGAGTATCACGTCACCCATCACACCTTCCTGCACGAGAACATCAAGAAGCTCATGGATGCGTTCGCGTACGACGCGCACCCCATGGGGATGTTCGTGAGCACGGTGGCGGCGCTGTCGACGTTCTATCCGGAGGCCCGCAACATCCAGGACCCGGAGGTCCGCCAGAAGCAGATCGTACGGCTGATCGCCAAGGTCCCGACCATCGCGGCGTTCGCGTACCGCCACAGCAAGGGTCTGCCCTACGTGTACCCGGACAACGACCTGAGCTTCGCCGGGAACTTCCTGGGCATGATGTACAGGATGTCGGAGAAGGACTACAAGCCGGATCCGATCCTGGAGAAGGTGATGGACGTGCTGTTCATCCTGCACATCGACCACGAGCAGAACTGCAGCACCACCACCATGCGGACGGTGGGCAGCTCGCACGCCGACCCGTACGTGTCGCTCTCCGCGGCCGCGGCCGCCCTGTACGGCCCGCTCCACGGCGGCGCCAACGAGCGGGTGCTGCGCATGCTGAACGAGATCGGCACCAAGGACCGCGTGGGCGAGTTCGTCCAGCGCGCCAAGGACGGCGAGTTCCGCCTCATGGGCTTCGGACACCGGGTCTACAAGAACTACGACCCGCGCGCCCGCATCCTGCGCGAGATGGCGCCGCAGGTCTTCGAGGTCACGGGCAAGGACCCGCTCCTCGATCTGGCCGTCGAGCTCGAGAAGATCGCGCTCGAGGACGAGTATTTCGTCAAGCGCAATCTCTATCCGAACGTCGACTTCTACTCAGGCATCATCTACAAGGCCCTGGGCTTCCCCGTCGACATGTTCCCCGTGCTGTTCGCCATCGGCCGTACGGTGGGGTGGCTGGCGCAGTGGCAGGAAATGCTGCAGGACTCTGATCAGGCCATCGCTCGGCCCCGTCAGATCTACACCGGCTACGACATCCGCCCCTACGTGAAGATGGAGGATAGGAAGTCGGCCCCAAAAGCGGTTGAGGTCCCGGCCGGCGGCTGACCCCGGACGGTAGTGTCACCCTGCCAGGGAGAGGGCGCCGGCCGCGGCCGGCGCCCTCGTCACATCCGGCCTCCGGCGCGGGCGGCAGGGTCCCCCATGGGACGGAGCACCGGCGCCCCGACGGCGGCCGGAAAGAACATCCCGCCCAGTTACAGGACCGCCCCGAAGACGCGCGCCGCCACCGTTCACGAAGGACCACGGTATCAGAAGCGCTCCCCCTTCGCTTCCCGCTTGTGGCTCCCCACAGGCCGGATCCGCGTCCACATCATCCAGAAGTAGAACAGCAGCCCCACCACCTGACCCAGCCCACCCAGCACCACGATCCACCCGAGGACACCGGAATCGACCCATGCCCGCCCCGCCTCCGCCACGAACCGGCTCGCCGTGGCCACGAACAGGATCCAGTACGCCGCCGCAGCCCGACCCGGCGAGTACCGCGTGTCCCCCTTCGCCGCCCGTGGAAACAGCCACAACGCCACCCCCAGGATCAGGAACATGACGAACCCGATCAGGACCGCGTGCGCATGCGCCGAGACCAGGTTCGGGTGGGGGTAGCGACCGAGCAGCTCCCGCTGCACCACCAGCCAGAACCCCAGCACCAGCCCCACCGCCAGAAACCCGACCCCCGTCTTGATGAACCGTCGTACCAGCGTGTACATCGCCCTCCGCCTCCGATCCGACCGCAACCCTCGCCCCGAAACCCGCCCGCTGCGCCGGTCCCATGCCAGGAGGGCGTTTATCATAAAGTTGTGCATAATACGGGGGAAGCCCGGGCCGGATGGGTGGGCGAGCAGCCGGCAGGGCAGCGCGGTCCGGGCCCGACCCGAACCCGGCGGAAGCCGAGCGCCGGGATTCACCGCGGGGCCGGCCCGCCGTATGC
>JBKGZE010000100.1:0-7368 GCA_046545735.1 Gemmatimonadota bacterium
TGAGCAGTTCGTCGCGCCTCGTGACCGAGAAGGGGCGGCGGTCGTCTTCGCGGTCAGCCCGGCCGCCTGTCCCACCGCGCTGCTCCAGCGGTCGCGCGGACCGATCGCGAGCCGATCGCCCAGCCAGCGGCGGGCGAACGACTCCGCATCCGCGAACAGCTCCGGGTCGGCGGTCGCCGCCCTCCCTTCGAGCTCCTGGAGCCCGGTCCGTCGCCGGCGTCGGAGCTCCCGGAGCGAGGGCTGTCCTCGGCGCGCCCGGGCCGTCCAGCCCAGAGCGCCGAGGAGGAAGAGGAGGGGAACGAGCTGGGCCGCGGCGAACCACCGCGAGCGGACCCACGCCAGCGGGTCGCCCGGCTCGGGTGACGTGGCGAGGTACCGAATGGTGGGCTCGTCGGGGCGGTCGGCGCTGGTCGCCCCGGCCGCCCCGGTCACCTCGAGGGCCATGGGCCCGACGGCCACCGTCTCGAAGCCGCCACGGTCGGGATCGAAGTAGGCGTATCGAATGGCCGGGATCTCGTGCTCGCCGGCGCGCCGGGGGATCAGGACCCAGCTGAACCGCTTGGTCCCCCCGAGGCCGGTGGGCCGGGTGGCGACGTCGGCCTCCTCGCTCGGGGGGAACACGTCGATGTCCGGCAGCTCGGGCAGGACGGGGGGAGGAAGCGCCTTGACATTCCCCTCTCCTTCCACCTCCACGGTGAGCACGGCGGCCTCCCCGGTCGGGACCTCGGCGGGCTCGAGCCAGCCCCGGGCCATATAGCGCCCGACGGCACCCGTGAACCCGGGCGGCGGCGGCCCGGGGACCGGCACGACGACGAGCGGGAGCGGGTCGCTCCGCAGCTCCCGGGTCTCCGGCGCGTGCAGGAGGCCCTGACGCATCTCGTATTCGAGCCGGGCGGAGGGGATCTCGAAGTCGCCGGGCGAGAGCGGGAAGAAGGCGCGCCGGAATCGCTGGACCTCGTAGACGTTGTCCTCCACCATCCGGGTAACCGGTCGGCGGCTGGCGGGCAGGTCGTGGACCCAGAAGCCCGACGGGCTGGGCGGCTCGTATTCGGGCGCGCGGCGGAGCCGCAGCCGGGCGTCCTGCGAGAACATGGCCTCCGCTTCCATGGTCACCTGCTCACCGACGAAGACCGTATCGGCATCCAGCCACGCCCGCAGGACCACGCCCTCGGATTCCGCGCCCCCGATCTCCCCGCCCGCCCGGGCCGGCGCGGCCGTGACCGTCAGCAAGAGCGACGTGGTCGAATAGGCATCTCCGCCGACCACCACCTCGAGGGCGGGGATCCGGTACCGGCCCGGAGCGAGCGCCCGCAGCACGTACTCCCGGGAGATGAAGCGGCGCGTGCCTCCGGGGAGGCTGAACTGCCGCTGGTCGAAATCACGGGTACCCTGAACCTCGAGCCCGGGCGGCAGCGACCGGAACCGGTCGATCTGCGCCCGCTCCCCGTCCGTCGCCACGTCGACGCGCAGCACGGTGGTCTCGCCGGCCTGGATCTCTTCATCGGCCAGCGTGGCTTGCACCCGGACTGGGTCCTGGCCGATGAGCGCCGCGACCAGGAGCAGGAGGGCCGTCACGGGCTACCAGTCCCGGACCGTGCGGGTCCGGGCCGGCCCCTTCCGCAGCTTGTCCTGGAACAGCTCGCGTTCATCCTGCTCGACCGCGCTGAGGATCCGCTCCGCCTGCTCCCTGGAGAGGGGCGCCTGCGCGCCCTGACCGGGATCGGTCGCCTCCTGCTGAGAGGGTTGCGGTCGGCCCTGTCCCTGCTGCCCCTCGCCCTCTCCCTGAGGCTGCTGTTCGGGGTCACGCTCGTCCCCGCCGCCGCCGCCCCCCCGCTGCTGCCGCTCCTGCTCCTGCAGCGCGAGCTCGTAGTTCCACTTCGCGTCCGCGTCCCCCGGTCGGAGCCGGAGCGCCTGGCGATAGGCGTCGACGGCCGCTTCGTACAGCGCGGTCGCCGCCGCCGGATCCCCGGTCGCCCGCGCGTCCTCGAGGTAGCGGTGCCCGAGGTTGTAGTAGACCCATTCGCGGGTGTCCGGGTCCACCACGTCCAGAGCGGCCTGCAGGTGCTCTTCCGCCTCGGCGTAGCGGCCCAGGTGCAGCAGCGCCGTACCCAGATTATACCGCAGCACGGGGTTGTCCTCTCCATCCGCCAAGACGGCGCGATACACCTCCACCGCCTCCCCGTACTCGCCGGCGCGGAAGAGCCGGTTGCCCCGTTCGATGCTCGTCAGGACGCCCGCCGTTGTGGCCAGCGCCAGGGCGAGCGGCACGAGCACCCTACGCATGGGCACCTCCCGGTACCGGGCCGGTGCGGGAGCGAGCGCGCCCGGCCACGCCGTCGACCAGGAGGAGAACGATGGAGAGCAAGACGAACCAGGCGTAGCGCTCCTTGCGCCGCACCCGCCGCTGCGCGTCTCCCTCCGTGCGCTCCAACCCCCGCAATGTGCGCAGGAGGGCGTCGGTCGTGCCCGCCTCGCCCAGCCGGAAATACCGGGCGCCCGTGGTCCGGGCCACATCCCGCAGCAGCGCTTGATTCAACGTCGAGACCACCACTTCCCCGTCCGGTCCCCGTTTGTACCCCTCTACTTCGGTCCCCTCACCCATCTCCGGGATCGGGGAGCCTTCCGGTGTCCCTACCCCTACGGTATGGACGGTGATCCCCACCCGCTCGGCCCTCTCGGCCTCCGCCCGCACCGCCTGCTCCTCTTCCAGGGCCTCCCCGTCCGTGACCAGGACCACCACGCCGCGGCCCGCGTCCTCGGGTCCCCGGGCCAGGTCCGTTGCCTGGCGGAGCGCCGAGGCCAGGGAGGAGCCGCCCTGGCTGACGATCTCCGGGTCCAGCGCGTCCAGGTACAGCTGCAGCGCCCCGTGATCCACCGTCATGGGCGAGAGCACGTACGCCCGGCCGGCGAACGCGACCAGCCCGATACGGTCTCCGGGCAGCTCGCGGAGGATCCTGCGCGCCAGCACCCGCTCCCGCTCCAGCCGGTTGGGAGCCACGTCCCGGGCCCACATGGACTTCGATACATCCAGGGCCAGGACCAGGTCCGCGGCGGCCGTCTGCTCCTCCACGCTCTCCAGCCCCCAGCGCGGCCCGGCCGCCGCCGTCCCGAGCGACGCTGCGGCGACCATCAGCAGCGCCAGCCGGGCCAGCGGAAAGCGGTCCATGCCGGCCGCACCCAGGCGATCCAGAAGCTCGGCCGAGCCCAGTGCCGAGGCGGCCCGACGCCGTCGACGCGTCCACGCCCAGAGCCCGACGCCCACGATCGCCGGGAGGACCACGGCCAGCCAGAGCAGGCCCGGGGTGTCGAAGCTCACGGCACCCTTCCCCAGCGGCTCGCGAGGAGTCCCCATTCACCCAGCAGGAGGAGGGCGCCCAGGAGCACGAACGGGAGGTGCCGCGGGGTGTAGTCCGTATACGTCCGCACCTGGACGGGCGTCCTCTCGAGCGCGTCGATCCGCTGGTAGATCGAGTCCAGCGCCGCCTCGTTCGTGGCCCGGAAGTACTGGCCATCCGTGATCTGCGCGATCTCCTGCAGCAGCTCCTCGTCGATGTGGACCGGCAGATTCGCGTACTGGTAGCCGCCGAACATCCCTCTGGCGATCGGGATCGGCGCGACCCCCTCGCTGCCCACCCCGATCGTGTAGATCCTGATGTCGTAGGCTGCCGCCGCCCGGGCTGCCGTGATCGGGTCGATCTCACCGCGGTTGTTCTCGCCATCCGTCATCAGGATCAACACACGCGACTCGCCCGGGGCCCGGCGCAGACGGTTCGCCGCCGTGGCGATGGCCGTGCCGATGGCGGTCCCGTCTTCCAGGAGTCCGGTCTGGAGCTGCTCGAGGGCGCGGAACAGGACCGCGTAGTCGATGGTCAACGGGACCTGGGTCAGCGCCTCTCCCGCGAACGCGACCAACCCGATCCGATCGTACTCGCGCCCTCGAACGAACTCGGCCACCTCGCCCTTGGCCACGGCGAGGCGGTTCTGTGGGTGGAAGTCCTCGGCGAGCATGGAGGTGGAGATGTCCACGACCAGCGCGATGGCGATCCCTTCCGCCTCGACCTCGGTGGTGGACACGCCCGTCCTCGGGCCCGCGACGGCGACGATCAGGGCGGCGACCGCCAGCGTGCGGAGCCAGTCGGGCGAGAGGGCGATCCAGCGGGTGGCGGGGGAGCTCAGCCGCGCCACGGCGGCCGCCCGGGAGAAGAGCAGGCTGGGCCGGGTGCGTCGGCGGTAGAGGTGCCAGACGGGGAGCAGGAGGAGCAGGAGGAGCGCCCAGGGGCGGGCGAAATCCGGAATCACGCCGCCGCCTCCCGGTCGGGGAACGCAGGCGGCGGCCAGTGGAACCCGGCCACCCACGCCCGCAGCTCCTCCCATTCGGCGACGGCCGTCGCCCGATCGGGGCGCCGCCGGGCGAACTTCACCTGGTCGGCGTTGCGGAGGAGCGCGGCCAGCGTGGACGCCTCCGTGTGCCCGACCTGTGCTCGGAAACGCGCGACGAGCTCGGTGCTCGTGAGGTCCTCGCCCCAGACCCGCTCGAGCGTCGCCAGGTACTCCCGCACGGCGCCCGTCATCCCGCTGTAGAACTCCTTCATGGCGCCGTCCTCCAGCAGTCCGGATTCCCGAACCTCCTGCAGGCGGGCAAGCACGCGCTCGCGCGGGGAGAGCGCGGGCTCCAGTAGCGGGGCGAGGTCGCGGGCGCGGCGCCGACGCCACCACAGCAGCGCCGCGATCAGCGCCAGGAGCGCGAGCGCCGCGAGGAGGAACGGCCAGTACGACCAGCTCGGGCCGATCACACCCCGCGCGGGCCGGGGCTCGATCCCCGCCGTGTCCGGCGGGAGAACCGAGACCACCTCCAGGGCGGGCAGCTTCGCGCTGACCGTGCGCACCGACTCGTCACCCGCCACCACCGGGATCTCGACTTCCGGCAGGGGCACGTCCCCCGTCCGCCATGGCGTGACGCGGTAGATCCCCGTGACGGCCAGCCGACCGTCGGCCAGCGTGTCGACCCGCTCCCGCACCCGCGCCGCGTTCTCCACCGTCCCGCTCGTCAGGGGGAGAGTGTCGGGCCATGCCACGCGCTCCCCCGGGTCCACCGTCACCCGGACCGCCACTGGCACTACGTCCCCGACACGGATCGTGTCCCCGGCCAGCGCCGTCCGCACCTGCGGAGCCGCCGGTGTCGCGGCCGCCAGGAGCGCGGCCGCCCCGATCACGGTCGCCCATCGAGCCACGCCGCCGTGCCGGGCGACCCGGAGGCCGGTGCGGGCCAGGCCCGGCGGCGGCGCGGCCGTTCCACCGCTCATCTCGCGCGCCGCTCCCGGGCCCTGAAAAACGCCATGAGCGGGCCCACGTGAGACCGGTCCGTCCTCACCTCGATCTCGTCCACGGCGAGCCGACGAAACAGGCCGCGGAGGGCGGCCGCCTGAGCGCTGGATCGCTCACCGTATACGTCCCGCAGCCGTCCGCGCCCGGTGTCCACGACCACATCCTGTCCGGTCTCGGGGTCGGTCACCAACAGCAGTCCGGCATCAGGAAGCGCCTCCTCGGCCGCGTCGATCATGCGGATCGCCACCACGTCGTGCCGGTTCGAAACCAGCTTCAGCACGCGGCCGAACGCCTCGAACGCCGCCGTCTCGCGGCTCTCCTCCCCGGACGCGGTCAGCTGGAAATCGCTCAACAGGAAGAGGATCGAGCGGTGCCCGAGCAT
This sequence comes from Gemmatimonadota bacterium, assembly GCA_046545735.1. GTDB lineage: Bacteria > Gemmatimonadota > Gemmatimonadetes > Longimicrobiales > RSA9 > JAWVYT01. The sequence goes on from JBKGZE010000100.1 coordinate 5,708, forward strand.
GCGCCCGGCATAGTCGAGCGCGGTGGCGATGTCGGTCTGGCGACCGGCGGGCCGGAACGCCAGCAGGTCGCGGATCAGGCGGAGGACGTGCCGGCGCCCCTTCTTCGGCGGAACCACGTGCTCGACGTGGTCCGTGAAGATGAGCAGACCGACCCGGTCGTTGTTGCGGATGGCCGAGAGGGCCAGCACGGCCGCGAGCTCCGCCGCCAGCTCCGCCTTCAGTCGGCCGCGGGTGCCGAACTGCTCCGAGCCCGACAGGTCCACCAGGAGCATGACCGACAGCTCCCGCTCCTCCACGTGCTTCTTGATGTACGGGTGCCCCATGCGGGCCGTGACGTTCCAGTCGATCGCCCGCACGTCGTCCCCGTGCTGGTACTCGCGGACCTCGGCGAACTCCATCCCCTGCCCTCTGAACACCGACTGGTACTCGCCGCTGAACAGCGAGTTCACCCAGCCGCGGGTCCGCAGCTCGATCAGTCGAACCTGCCGCAGCACCTCCCGCGGCACACCGCCGGGCGCGATGGGCGCGGACATATCCGGGAGCGCGGGCGGAGCGTCCTCGCGCCCGAGCAGCCACCGCCCCGCGTCGCGGAGGCGCCCCGCCGTATTCCGGAGCGCACCGCCGCTCAAGGCACCTCCACCGCCTCGAAGATCCGCCGGACCAGGTCGTCGGAAGTGACCTCCTCCGCCTCCGCCTCGTACGTGGTGATGATGCGGTGGCGCAGCACATCCGGTCCGATGGCCTTCACATCCTCCGGCAGCACTTAGCCGCGGCCATCCAGGAACGCGTGGGCGCGGGCGGCCACGGCCAGGAAGATCGACGCCCGCGGCGATGCGCCGTACTCGATGAGCGGGGCCAGCGCACCGATCCCGTGGGCCGCCGGCTCCCGGCTCGCGTGCACCAGGTCCACGATGTAGTCGGTGATCTTGTCATCGACGTAGAGCCCGGCGATCTCCGCCCGCGCGGCCAGGACCTCCTCCGGGCTGGCGACCCGGTCGAGGGCGACCGGGGCCCGCCCCGCCATCCGTCGCATGATCTCCTTCTCCGTCTCCCGGTCCGGGTAGGTGACCCGGAGCTTGAGCATGAACCGGTCGACCTGGGCCTCGGGAAGGGGGTACGTCCCCTCCTGCTCGATCGGGTTCTGCGTCGCCAGCACCAGGAACGGCTCATCCAGACGGAAGGTCTCGCCGCCGATGGTGACCTGCTTCTCCTGCATGGCCTCCAGCAGCGCCGACTGCACCTTCGGAGGCGCCCGGTTGATCTCGTCCGCCAGGACGATCTGCGCGAAGATCGGCCCGCGCTTGGGCGTGAACTCGCCCGTCTGCTGGTTGTAGATGCTGGTGCCGACCACGTCGGCGGGAAGGAGGTCCGGCGTGAACTGGATCCGCTGAAAACTCATGTGCATGGACTCGGCCAGCGACGAGACGGTCAGTGTCTTGGCCAGGCCCGGCACCCCCTCCAGCAGGACGTGCCCGCCGGTGAGCATCCCGATGAGCAGCCGGTCGATCATGCGATCCTGACCGACCACCCGCTTGTGCAGCTCCCGCTTGATCCTCGGTGCCAGCTCCCGGTTGACGGGAGCCGTCCGCGCGGTCGAGCTCTCCAATCGTTCCTCCTGGCAGCGAGTGAGTCCGCGCCCTCCTGAATACAAGGACAGTGC
>JBKGZE010000101.1:0-7310 GCA_046545735.1 Gemmatimonadota bacterium
CGACAGCTCCAGTGATTCTGCGATCTCTTCCGCGAGCGGCCGGTTCGCCGTCCCCGACAGGAGCATGAGCGGGCCGTGGAATCCGTCGTTCGCCATTCGCCTCTTCGCGTCAGCGGCCAAGTTTCAACAGCCCCGGAAGTTACCCGGCCCCCCCGGAACGGTCAACCGCGGGACGGGTTTTCGCCGCGTCACCGCCCCCCGGCGCTCCGCCGGAACCGTCCAGCGCCGGCAGGTGGAGATCCGCGAGCCGCGCCATCGAGCGCTGGTGCACCGACTGAGCGCGCCCGCCCGACACCCGCATCCGCTCGAGGTAGTCGTCCACCGCATCGGCCAGGCCCACGTGACGCCGCAGGAGGGCCGCGAACACCACGGCGTTGTCGACGTGGGCGCGGATGACGCCCTCCTCCGCCCGTGCCACCGCCAGCGCCACCCATTCCTCCATCGTCTCCGCCTCCCGAACCTTCCGGGCGACGCCCTTCATGAGTACATCCGGACGGAACCGGCGCAAGCCCTGCTCCGCTTTCTCCCGATCCCCCCGATCACCGGTCACGGCGTGGCCGTACACCCCCAGGTCCGGGCGGTCCGGATGCTCACCCAGCGCGTGCTCCAGCGCCACCAGGACCCGGGCCCGGATCGCCGCCACCATCGGCTCGCGGACATCCAGCTCGTCCAGGTAGCGTTCCACCGCCTGCTCGAAATCCAGGTGGGCCGCCATCATCCCGACGAACCGCAGCGCATGCCCCGCATGCACTTCCACCAGCGCCTCCCACGCCGTCGCGGCCGCCACCTCGATCTGCCTTCGCACGGCCTCCGGAACACGCCTCGCTCCGATGGGTGTCATCTCCGATCTTACCTCTCTCTCCCACGCGCCGCGACAGCCCGAACAGCACCAGCCGCAGCAGGATACACGCCATAGGTGGCGGAAGTGGGGCCACCAGCGGACCGGCACGACGGGTATCGCCCGCGCGCGGCCGCACCGGCAAGGCGAAGCGCGCCGCGGGGGCGCGGCGAGCGCAGGAGCACGGAGCCGTACGGCGACGAGGGGTGGGGCCGTCGACCCGCGGCGGCCCGGGAGCCCGAAACCGCACTGCAAACCGGGGCGGAGCCGTCGGCTGGCGGTGCCGCCCTGCGGGCCGCCGGTATTTGAATTGAAACCAGTTCCCCGGGGTGGATTCGAACCACCATTAGAGGATCCAAAGTCCTCCGTCCTGCCATTAGACGACCGGGGATGGTACCGCCTGCAGGCCCCGCGTCGCAGCGGCGGGCGGCATTCTCGCGCACCCGCCTCCAGAGCCCTGAGCGGGCAGCCCTGGCACGGATCGGGGCGAGCCGTCTCGGCGCTCCGGGTCCCGGGGCGAACCCACGGAATGCTAACGGGGCGACCCTGTCTCCACAACGGCGCGCGGGCTATTGCGGCGCGGGCGGTGGTAGACGGCGCTGGCTATCCGCTTCGCTGCGTCTGACTGGCGTACGTGCTCTCGAAGATCCGGTCGGCGTTGCCGGCCTCGAAGCCGTCGCGCCGGTGTTCCCGGCGGATCTGGTCGGTCGGCACGTCGGCGAATTCATCGAGGACGCGGCGCTCCGCGAACTCCACGTAGGACCCGGCGATGCGGTGCACGTCGCCATCGGCGAACTCCGCATCGATCATCTCCGAGACGGTTGAGCTCTGCCGCAGCTTCCCGTCGGCGCTCTCCTTGACCTTGCCCCCCGAGTCGTTCAGGTCGATGCCGTGGCCCTCGAGCCAGTTGTTGAAGGCCGGGATGGTGTCGTACGGCGCCGGCAGCGCGTGCACGCTGATGGTGAAATGGTTGAGATAGTACCGATTGTAGATGACCCACGCCGCGTACTCGCTCTCGTCGGACAGCCGCCGGTAGTCCTTCCAGGTCGGCAGACGCCACAGGCCGGAGTGGAGGAACGCGTCGACCGCGTCGCCGTCGTCCAGGTCGAGGTCGTCGACGGGGTCCGACGGCACCTCGTCGGTGTAGGACCGAATGATTCCCTGCGCCTCGCCGGTGAGCTCGTCCACGCGGAGCTGGCTGATGAAGATGCGCGGGTACTCCGGTGCGGGCGGACTGTACCAGTGGGCATCGAGCTTCTTGCGCTCGAAGTCGTAGTAATCACGGCGTTCGTAGCCGTAGTGCAGGAAGATCTTCTCCAGCGATCCGATCCCGAGCCGCGGCACCCCCATGGTGCGGAACGCCACGTGATCGTTCTGGATGTCGTCCTCGTTCTCGACCAGGCCATCCTCGATCATGGCGTCGATGATCGTCTGGACGTCCGGGACACGCCGCTTGTAGCGCCGCATGAGGCCAGCGAGCACGATGTCGAGCGTGGTCTCTGTCATCACGATCCATCCTCTCTCCGCGCGAAATCCTGGCTGTGGCGGGGCTCTCGAGGTGCAATCCTCACGCCGTCGCAGGCGGCAGGCGGATTCCCGCAGGGAACGGTCCTTGCCCTTTCATCGCCGACTGAACTCGATACCCCCTGATTCCCATGGATCCCCACACCAGAGCCTCCACCGATTGCGGGTCTTCCTCCACCGACCGCGGGTTTTCCTCCACGGAAGGGGACCGGCACGACGCGGAGCGGTTCGGCGGGTCTTCCGGCCGTAGCCGGCGCGTGGAACTGCGCGCCCCGACGGCGTTGCTCGCCCGCGCCAGCACCGAGCTGGCCGCCGCGCTGGACATGAAAGAGGCGATGCGATCCCTCGCCTCCATCGTCGTCCCGGCCGCGGCGGACTGGTGCGCGGTGGACCTGGTGCAGGATGACGGCTCGCTGCGGCGGGTCGCCCTGGAGCATCAGGACCCGGAGCAGGTGGAGCGGGTCCGCAGGCTGGAAGCACGGTACCCGAGAGACCCCGAGGCTTTGCACGGCGCAGCGCGAGCGATCCGGACCGGAACGTCCGAGCTGGTCCCGGAGATCGGTCCGGGTTTTCTGGAGGCGGTGGCGCGGGACGCGGAGCACCTGGCGCTGCTGCGCGCGCTCAAGCTGACGTCGTACGTGGTGGTACCGCTGATGGTGCGCGGGCGGGCGGTCGGTGCGATGACGTTCGCGCAGTCCGAGTCCGACCGCCGCTTTGACGACGAGGCGCGGCTGTTCCTCGAGGACCTGGCCGACCGGGCGGCGCTCACCCTGGACAACATCCGGCTCGTCGACGAGCTGGATGGCGTGCGGCGGCGGGTGGAGGTTCAGGCGGCGGCGCTGGCCACCGCGGAGGAGCAGCACCGGGAGAAGGCCGCCCTGCTCGCCTCCACCCTGGACGGGATCTACGGGCTGGATCGTGACGGGCGCTGCACGTTCATGAACTCCGCCGCCGCGGAGCTGCTGGGTGTGGATCCCGGCGCGGCCCGGGGTCGCAACATGCACCGCCTCATCCACCACACCCGTCGCGACGGGAGCCCGTATCCCGAAGCGGAGTGCCCGATCTTCCGTGCCTTCCGGCAGGGCGAGGCCGTGCGGGTGCCGGACGAGATCCTGTGGCGCGCCGACGGCAGCTGGTTCCCCGCATCGTACTCCTCGAGCCCGGTGGTCCGGGACGGCGAGGTGGTTGGGGCGGTGGTCGCGTTCACCGACGAGTCGGAGCGTCGAACGGCGCAGAACCGCGTGGAGCTTCTGGGCCGCATCCTGGACGAGTCGCTGAACGAGATCTACATGTTCGACCCGGACACGCTGTGCTTCGTCCAGGTGAACCGCGGCGGACGCGAGAACCTCGGCTACGAGATGGACGAGCTGCGCGGCATGACGCCGCTGGACCTGAAGCCGGAGTTCACGCGGGAGAGGTTCGCGGCGCTGGTGGAGCCGGTTCGGGCCGGTGAGCAGCAGGGCGTCCGGTTCGAGACGGTCCATCAGCGGAAGGACGGCTCCACGTACCCCGTGGAGGTGAACCTCCAGCTGTCGCGCGGGGGCGAGCGCCCGCTGTTCGTGGCCGTCATCCTGGACATCACCGAGCGACGGAAGAACGAGGCGGAGCGGGAGCGGCTGATCGCGGAGCTCGAGGAGGCGAACCAGGTGAAGGCGGAGTTCGTCTCCACCATGAGCCACGAGCTGCGGACACCGCTGAACGCCGTCCTCGGCTACACGCAGCTCCTGGAAGACGGCATCCCCGTGGAGATCCCCGACGAGGCCAGCTCCCATGTCCGCCGGATCGCGCTCAGCGGACGTCACCTGCTCCAGCTGATCGACGAGATTCTGACGTTCTCGAAGCTGGAGGCGGGGCGCGGGACGGCGGAGGTTTTCCCCGTCGACCTGCCCGAGCTGCTCGAGGAGGTCCGGGCGGTGGTCACCCCCCTGGCCGGGGAGAAGGCGATCCAGTTCTCGACCCGGGTCGAAGCCCTCCCCGAGCGTTTCGTCTCCGACCCCAGGAAGCTGCGGCAGATCCTCATGAACGTGGCCGGCAACGCCGTCAAGTTCACGGACGAGGGACGGGTCGACCTTGAGGTTACCGGCGTCGACGGGGGAATCGAGATCACCGTATCGGACACGGGAGTCGGGATGTCCGCCGAGGAGCAGGAGCGTGCGATCGAGCCGTTCTGGCAGGCAGACCCGTCGTCGACCCGGGAGGCGGGGGGCACCGGGCTCGGCCTGGCGATCACGCAGAGGTTCGTCGACATCCTGGATGGGACGCTTCGGATCGAGAGCGAGCGCGGACGCGGCACCACGTTCGGGGTGTTCCTCCCCAGCCTCGATCTTCGATTCGGCAACGGGGCGACGGACCCATGGGATTCCCCAGGTGACGAGGAGGTGCGCTCATGACGGAGCGTGGCCGCGTCCTAGTGGTCGATGACAGTTCCACGGCCCGGGAGATCTACGGCGCGTTCCTCCGCCACGCCGGCTACGCGGTTGTGGAGGCCGCCGACGGGCTGGAGGCGCTGGAGCGGATCGCCGCCGATCGCCCGGACGTGATGGTCCTGGATGTCGTCCTGCCCAGGATGGACGGACTCGAGGTGATGCGCCGCGCGCGTGAGGCGGCCGCCGGTCTACCCATCATCTGCGTGACCGCGGCCATGAGCGACGACTACCGGCGCCGAGCGAGACGGCTCGACTGCGCGGCGTTCGTCGAGAAGCCGGATTCCCCGCGACGCATCGTCGACGTGGTCAGGGCGGTGCTGGAAGGGGCGGTGATGGCGGGCGGGGAAGAGCCGGAGCGGTAGAGGCGACGCGCCGCTGCGGCCCGCGTGGACGCCGCAGCTGAACTCCTCGCTCGCGGCCAGACGCCCGGAGCGCCGGCTCAGCGCGTCCGTGTTCGGGTGACGAGGACCGTGTGACCCGGCTGCTCGGCACGGACACGATCGGCCGCGGCGCGGGCCGCCGTCTCGTCCCCGAAGATGCCGAACACGGTGGACCCGCTGCCGGAGAGGAGCGCCGGCCGTGCGCCGGCATTCAGCAGCGTGTCCCTGAGAGCGCGCAGCGCGGGTCGACGACGGAAGACGGAGGGCTCGAAATCGTTTCGCGCCCGCTCCGCCACCAGGTCCCAGTCGAGGGGGGCGGCCCCGGCCCATGGCTCGGCAGCCAGACCGGCGTCGGCCCCTGGCTCGGCGGCCTGACCGGCGTCGGCTCGTGGCTCGGCGGCCGCCCCGGCGTCGGCCCGGGTCCTGTCCTCGTCGATCCAGCGGTACGCGTCGGCGGTGCTGACTCCGAACGGGGGAATGACCACCACCACCGGACGCGCGGGGAGAGGGTCGAGGACCTGGAGCCGGTCGCCGCGTCCGAGTCCCCGGGCCAGCGGCACGCCCAGCAGGAAGAAGGCGACGTCGCTCCCGAGTCCCCGGGCCAGCTCCAGGAGATCCGGCGGCTCCAGCCGCTCCGGGTGGAGCCGGCGCATGCCCCGGAGCACGGCGGCGGCATCGCTGGAGCCCCCGCCCAGCCCTCCGCCCGCGGGGATCCGCTTCACCAGCCGGATCCGGGGTCCCGCGTCCGCCGGCAGGCCCGCCCGTTCCTGGAACGCGCGGGCGGCCCGGACGGCCAGGTTCCGCCCGCTCGCCCCCATGTCGGGGAGGGCGGTCAGCGGTGGGGCGAAGCCCGTCGCGAAGCCCGGGTCCTCCTCCGCGTCCAGCACCACCGTGTCCGCCAGGTGCAGCGCGCAGAAGAGGGTGTCGAGCTCGTGATAGCCCGAGGCATCCCGCCCCCCCACCACGAGGCGCAGGTTGACCTTGGCGGGTGCGGCCACGATCACCCTCACTCGGCCTCCGTCCGCGTTCTGGCGCGTGGCTCCCCGCTTTCCACCTCCGTCTCCACGGCGTCCTCGCTCTCCTCCACGTCCCGCCACGAGATACCGAGCCGCCACAGGTAGTACAGCCCGATCATGGTGATCGGGATGAACCCGGCCAGGTGGAACCCGATGGCGAACGCCATGGCCGGCGACGTGGCGACACCCCACACCTCTACGAGCCCGATCCGGGCGGCGGCCTGGTACACCCCGAAGAACCCGGGGGCCGAGGGCAGCGCGACGGCCAGTGCGATCACGGACTGCAGGAACACCGCGGCCACGAACGGCACGTGGACGTCGAACGCCAGGAGCCCGACCCACATGGCGACGGCGGCTGTGAGCCACGTCGCCAGAGACCAGAGCGCGATTTCCACGACCAGGCGCGCGTCCCGGAGCGCGGCCAGGCCGTCGAGGAACGCCTCCAGCGCGTCCACCACCGGCCTGCGCACCGCGCGGGGGAGCACGCGGGCCACCAGCGCCTCGAAGAGCGCCACCGACCGCTCGGGCCGCACCACCATCGCCAGCACGATGCCGAAGGCGACGAGGAGCAGCACGGCCGTCGCCAGCGCCACCGAGCCGAAGTCCCGGCCGGTCACGTCCGGGAACGTGGGCCACGCCAGCGACACCATGAGGAAGAGGACGATGGTCACCCCGTCGAACATCCGCTCCACCACCAGCGAGCCGAAGGATGCGGAGACGCGGATCGGCTCCAGACGGCTGATCGCCCAGGCGCGGGCGAACTCGCCGACCCGCGCCGGCAGCAGGTTGTTCGCCATGAAGCCGATGGAGGTGGCCGCGAACCTGGGCCGGAACCGGGTGCCGGCGTACGCCGGCCGCAGGAGGGGGCGCCAGCGTAGCGCCCGGATCGGGAACGGCAGGGTGACCAGGACAGTCGCCAGGCCGAGAAGGAGAAGATCGGCGCGTCGGACCCGCGCCCACACGTCCGCGAGATCCACGTCGCGGAACGCGAACCAGAGGAGGGCGGCGCTGATCAGCAGCCCGGCGATCGCCTTCCAGTCGAGGAAGACCCGCCGGGCCGGAGAAGCGCCGGGCGGCGTCACCGCAATCCCAGGCTGATCAGGTCGAAGAGCTCGTCCAGGATCGG
>JBKGZE010000102.1:0-7280 GCA_046545735.1 Gemmatimonadota bacterium
CTCCAGCGCCTCGATCTCGCCTCGCGCGCGGTGCCCCGTCTCGAGGACGTCGCCCAGCGTGGGGCCGTACTTGCTCTTGAGCCGGAACAGCAGGTCCTGTCGCCGCTGGATGCGGTCCAGCCGGGCGGGATCGTGCTCGACCGCGCTGGCGTACTCGCCCATGCGGCGTCCGAGCTCCTCGACGTTGACGTACGCGGTCTCGAGCAGCTCGCGCGCGGGCTCTTCGGACGGATCGATCCGGATCAGGTCGGAGAGCTGCCGGCGCATCCCGCCCAGCAGCTCGGCCACCGACCGCTCCCCTTCGTAAAGGGCCTGGTGCAGCCCCCCGGAGAGGCGGGCCAGCTCCTCGGCGTGCTCCAGGCGACGGCTCTCCTCCTCCAGCGACTCTTCCTCGCCGGCCTCGATCTCCGCGTCCTCGATCTCCCCGAGCTGGAACCGGAGGAAGTCGGCGCGCTGCTCGATCTCGCGCCGCCGATCCTCGAGCTGCTCGAGCGCGCGGCGCGCCTCCGCCAGCTGCCGGTGCGCCGCGGCCATCTCCGCGGCCGTCTCCGTCTGCCCGGCGAAGGCGTCGAGGATGTCGCGCTGGGCGTCCACCCGCAGGAGCGCCTGGTGCTCGTGCTGCCCGTGAAGGTCGACCAGCCGGCTGCCCAGCGCCCCCACCAGGCCGGCCGTGCTGGCGGACCCGTTCACCCACGCGCGGTTCCGCCCCTCCGCCGCCACCTCGCGGCGCAGGATCAGCAGCCCGTCCTCCGTCTCGAGCCCCTGCTCCTCCAGGATGTCCAGGATGTCACGCCGTCCGTCGACGTCGAACACGCCCTCGACCAGCGCCCGGTCGGCGCCGGCCCGCACCGCCTCCGACGAAGCCCGCTCGCCCAGCAGGAGCGAGAGGGCGCCCACGATGATGGACTTCCCCGCACCCGTCTCTCCCGTGAGGACGTTGAGGCCCGGCTCCAGCCGGACCCCCAGCCGCTCGATCACGGCGAAATTCTCGATCCTGAGCTCGATCAGCATCGTGCGATGATAGGCTCTGTGTCCGGGCGGAATCAATGGCTGAACGGGCCGAAACGACGTTCCCGCGCCGCCGACCACCGACAGCCGACCACCGACCACCGGCCGCCGACCACCGACAGCCGACCGCCTAGTCTTCCAGCTCGTCCTCCAGGACCTGCGCCCCCGGCCGCCCGGCGGGGGCCGCGACCCAGTGCAGCTTGCGGCGCAGCGTGGAGAAGAAGCTCTGCCCCGGCAATCGGACCAGCGGCACCGAGGCTTCCCCTCGACTCACGACCAGCCGGTCCCCGTTCACCAGCGCCTCGCCTTCCTGACCGTCCACCGTGAGAACCACCTCCGCGCTCGGCGGGCGGATCTCCACCTCGATCCGGGTGTCGGCGGGAAGGATGAGGGGGCGGATGGCCAGGGTGTGGGGCGAGATCGGGGTCGCCAGGATGCACTCCATGGACGGAGCGACGATGGCGCCGCCGGCGGACAGGGAGTACGCGGTCGAGCCGGTCGGGGTGGCCAGGATGATCCCGTCCGCGGCGTACTCGCCGACCTCCTCGCGCTCCTCGCCCACGAAGACGGCGAGGTTGATGACCCGGGCGAAGCCGCCCTTGTGGAGCACGGCATCGTTGAGCGCCATGTACTCGGCGCTGACGGAGCTGTCGGCGCAGAGGACGCGGGCCTCGAGGGTGAAGCGGGTATCGAGCCAGTAGCGCCCGCCCAGCAGGGCCTCGAGCGCCTCCTCCAGCTGGGCCGGACGGACGGAGGTGAGGAAGCCGAGGTGGCCCAGGTTGACGCCGAGAACGGGGGTGTGGTGCGCGGCCACGAGCCGGGCGCCCCGGAGCAGCGTGCCGTCGCCGCCCAGGCTCACGAGCAGGTCGATCCGACCGGGCACGAAATCGCCGGCACCGTCGAACAGGTCCCGGAGCGGCTGCTCCGGGTACAGCTCGAGCCCGTGCTCCGAGGCCAGCTGGTCCAGTGAGCGGGCGACGCTCTCCAGTGCCGGGTCCCGGCTCTGCCCGACGATCCCGATCCGGCGGAACGGCGCGGACGCCGCCATCATGCCGATTCGCGGACGGCCACGCCGAGCGGCGCCAGCGCCCGGGCGGCCTCGGCGATTCCGGCGGGCGTCAGCCCCAGCTCCTCGAGCTGCTCGGCGCGGCTGGCGTGGTCGATCAACCGGTCCGGCACGCCCAGGGTGCGCACGCGCGGCCGATCCCGCGCTTCCCGGTCGGCGGCGCGCGCGGCGATCACCGAGCCGAAGCCGTTCACGGCCACCCCCTCCTCGATGGTCAGGATGGTCCGGTGGGCACCGAGCGCCCACTCGAGCGTCTCCTCGTCCATAGGCTTGAGGAACCGGCAGTTCACGACCGTCGCATCGACGCCCTGCTTTTCCAGCAGCGCGGCGGCCTCGAGCGCCGGCAGGACCATGGTCCCGGTCGCCAGGAGCGCGATGTCGCCGCCCTTCCGGAGCGTCTCCCAGCTGCCGAGCTCGATCTCCGGGATCTCGTCGAGCGCCGGAACGTCGGCGGGGACGGTGTCGCGGGGGTAGCGGAGGCTGAACGGCCCGCCCTCGTGGGCGACCCCGAGGCGCAGGAGCGCCAGCAGCTCGGTCCCGTCCTTCGGCGCCGTCACCACGGTGTTGGGGAGCGTGAGCAGGTAGGCGATGTCGTAGAGCCCCATGTGCGTGGGCCCGTCGTTCCCGACCAGGCCCGCCCGGTCCAGGGCGAGCACCACCGGCAGCTTCTGAAGCGCGGCGTCGTGGATGATGGAGTCGTAGGCGCGCTGCAGGAACGTGGAGTAGATGGCGGCGACGGGCCTGAGCCCCTCCGCGGCGAGGCCCGTGGCGAAGGTCACGGCGTGGCCCTCCGCGATGCCCACGTCGAAGAAACGGTCCGGGAAGGTGGCGCCGAACTCGCCCGTCCCGGTACCGGCCGGCATGGCGGCGGTGATCACGGCCAGACGCTCCTCCTTCGCGCCCAGCTCCACGAGCCCGCGGCCGAAGACCTTCGTGTACGCGGGGAGCCCACCGCTCTTCTTCTGGACCTCGCCGCTGATCTTGTCGAACGGCTTGGCGCCGTGCCAGGTGACGGGGTCGCGTTCCGCCTGGGGATAGCCCTTCCCTTTCCGGGTCAGGACGTGGACCACCCGGGGTCCGCGCATGGCCTTCACGTTCCCGAACGTCTCCACCAGCTCGTCCAGGTCGTGGCCGTCGACCGGCCCCACGTAGCGGAAGCCCAGGTCCTCGAAGACCATGCCCGCCACCACCATGTTCTTCAGGCTGTCATCCAGCCGCACGGCCAGCTGCTCCATAGGCTCGGGCAGCCGGTGGACCAGGCCCTTCAGCTCGTCCCGGAGCCGGTTGTACATCGGGTTGGTCCGGAGCTTCGTGAGGTACTTGTTCATAGCGCCAACGTTCGGCGCGATGGACATGTCGTTGTCGTTCAGGACCACGATCAGGTCGCGCTCGGTGTGGCCGGCGTTGTTGAGCGCCTCGTACGCGATCCCGCTGGTGAGCGCGCCATCGCCTATGACGGCCACCACGTCGTGGGCCTCGCCCTTGAGGTCGCGGGCGGTGGCCATGCCGAAGGCCGCGGAGATCGACGTGGCCGCGTGGCCGGCACCGAAGGCGTCGTAATCCGATTCCTCCCGCTTCAGGAACCCGGAGAGCCCGCCCTTCTGCCGGATCGTGGGGAACCGGTCGTTGCGACCGGTGAGGATCTTGTGCGGGTAGCCCTGGTGGCCCACGTCCCAGACCAGCCGGTCGCGCGGTGTATCGAAGACGTAGTGCAGCGCGATGGTCAGCTCCACCACACCGAGCCCCGGGGCGAAATGCCCACCGAGCCTGCTGATCACGTCCACCAGTCGCTGCCGGACCTCGTCGGCGAGCGCGTCCAGCTCCGCGGGTCGCAGCCGGCGAACGTCCGCCGGCGACGCTATCTGCTCCAGCAACGCCACTTGCTCCTCCCGTGCCTCATCGATCGCGCTCGACCGCATACCGGGCCAGCGCCCTCAGCTCTTTCGATGCCACGGCGGCCGCATCCAGCGCCGCCACGGCCGTTTCCGCTTCCGCCGCCGCGCGCCGGCGTGCCGCGTCCAGACCCTCCAGGGCCGGGAACGTCGCCTTCTCCAACTCGGTGTCCCGGCCCGCCCGCTTGCCGAGCACCGCGCTGCTGCCCGTCACGTCCAGGATATCGTCCGCCACCTGGAACGCCAGCCCGAGGGCGGATCCGTAGACGCGCAGCGCGTCCCGGGCGACCCCGCGCGCGCCCGCGGCCATGCCGCCCATGAGCGGCGCCGCCGTCAGGAGGGCTCCGGTCTTGAGCCGGTGGATCCCCTCCAGCTCGGCGAGCGACACCGCGCGGCCCTCCGCCTCGAGGTCCAGCAGCTGCCCGCCCACCATGCCCCCACCCCCGGCCGCGCGGCAGAGGGTGACGACCAATTCCATGGGTACACCGGGGGCGAGCGGCAGGTCCCCGGCCGCTTCACGGGCCACGCGGACGGCGAGCGGGATCAGGGCCGCGCCCGCCAGCGTGGCGGTGGCCACGCCATGGGCGATATGGGTGGACGGACGGCCGCGGCGCACGTCGTCGTCATCCATGCTGGGCAGGTCATCGTGGATGAGGGAGTAGGTGTGGATCAGCTCGAGGCTGGCGGCCAGGCGGTAGACCGGCTCGGGCGGCGCTCCCCCGATGGCGCGGTACCCGGCCACGCACAGGATCGGCCGCAGCCGCTTTCCCCCGGCCGCGATGGCGTAGCGCGCGGCGGCGGCCAGCGCGCGGCCCGGCTCCGCAGCTCTCCCACCGATGCTCCCGGACGCTGCGCCGACGACCCGGAGCAGCGCTTCCTCGACCCGGCTCCGCTCCGCGGACAGCCAGGCCTCGAGATCGTCGCTCACTCGACGGGAGGCTGCGGCTCCAGGGAGACGGCTCCGTTCATATCCACCACGAGCTTCTCGACCCGGAGCCGACTCTCGTCGATCACCCGGTATGCTTCGCGGACGTGGGCGATGCCCTGCTCGAAGAGGTCCAGCGCCTGCTCGAGCTCGAGCTCGTCCCGCTCCAGCCGGTCCACGATCGACTCCAGCTGCTCCAGCCGGGCCTCCAGCCCTTCTCGCGCCTCACTCATCGCTCTCCGTCTCCTCCACCACACATTCCACGCGGCCGTCCACCACTCGCAGACGGATCCGCTGCCCCGCCTCGAAGTCGTCCACGCGCCGCAGGACGCGTCCGGCCTCGTCCTGGGCGACGGCGTACCCGCGCCGGAGCGCCGCCAGCGGCGAGAGCGCCTCGAGCTTCTCGGCCGCCCGACCGAGCCGGTTCGTCCGGTCCTCGAGCAGATCGCCCACGCAGGCCTCCAGCGCGGCCCCGGCCTCCTCCACACTGCGCCGGCGCGCGTCCAGCGTCCGGCGCAGCGACCCCTCCAGACGTGCGCCCGCGGTGCGCAGGTGCCGGCGCAGGTCGGCGCCGTCCAGCACCACGCGCTCCGCGGCCGCCGACGGCGTCGCCGCCCGTGCGTCCGCCACGAGGTCCGCGATGGTCACGTCCACCTCGTGCCCCACGGCGCTGACCACCGGGACCGGACAGGCGGCGATGGCCCGCGCGACCTCCTCCCGGTTGAACGCCCAGAGATCCTCTACGGAACCGCCGCCCCGGCCCACGATGATGACGTCCACGGCGCCGTGCTCCGCGAGCCGCTCGAGGGCCGCCGCGATCTCGTGCTCGGCCCCGTCCCCCTGGACGCGCGTGGGGCTCAGAACCACCGTGGTCCAGGGCGCGCGCTGCTCGATGACCCGGACCACGTCGTGAACGGCGGCGCCCACGGCCGACGTGACGACTCCCACCCGGGCGGGGCTCCTGGGCACGGCCCGTTTACGGGCGGGGTCCAGCAGCCCTTCCTTCTCCAGCTTCCGGCGCAGCTTCTCGAACGCCAGACGCCAGAGCCCGCCGGTGTCGGTGGCCTCCAGCTCCCGCACGACCAGCTGGTACTCGCCCCGGGCCTCGTAGAGGGTGACGGTGCCGAAGGCCCGCACGCTCATCCCCTCGTCCGGCTCCGTGGGCAGGCGCCGGGCGTCGCTCGCGAAGAGCACGCAACGGACCTGGGCCCCGGAGTCCCGGAGAGAGAAGTAGCAGTGGCCACGAGCGGAGCGGGTCCAGTTGCCCACTTCCCCGGCCACCCAGAGGGGCGGAAGCGACTGGTCCAGGAGCTCCCGGACCAGTCGGTTCAGACTGCTGACGCTGTACGCGACGCGGTGCTCCGCGCTCGACCTGTCCGTCTCCTTCCGGGTCTGCCGCTCGGCTTCCGCGGCCGCGAACAGGTCGAGGGTTCCACCCATTACGCCCTCGTGGCCTCCGCCGGACGGATGGAGCGCTTGGCGGCTTCCAGCGTGTTCTTCATGAGCATGGTGATGGTCATGGGACCCACGCCGCCCGGCACCGGCGTGATGGCCTCGGCCACCTCCGAAACGCCGTCGAAGTCCACGTCCCCGACCCACTTGTAGCCGCGCTCGTCCGTGGGATCGTCGACCCGGTTGGAACCGACGTCGATCACCACCACGCCCTCCTTGACCATGTCACGCGTCACCGTGTTCGGCCACCCGACCGCCGCCACCACGATGTCCGCCTGACGGGTCATGGCGGCCAGGTCCGCCGTGCGGCTGTGGGCCACCGTCACCGTCGCGTTGCCGCCGCGCGCCTTCCGCAGGAGCAGCAGCGCCAGTGGCTTGCCTACGATGTTCGACCGGCCCACCACCACCACGTGCTTGCCCGACGGGTCGTAGCCGTTGCGGACCAGCATCTCCACGATCCCGGCGGGGGTGCACGGCGCCAGGATGTCCTCGTCGCCGATGCTGAGCCGGCCCACGTTCACGGGGTGGAACCCGTCCACGTCCTTGGCCGGGTCGATGGCCTCCAGGATCGCCTTCTCATCGATCTGGTCCGGGAGCGGGAGCTGGACCAGGATGCCGTCGATCTCCGGGTCGGCGTTCAGCCCTTCCACCAGCCCCAGCAGCTCCTCGTGCGGCGTGTCATCGGCCAGCGTGATCTGGCGGGAGTTGAAGCCCGCCTTCTCCGCCGCCTTGTTCTTCATCCGCACGTACTGGTGGCTCGCGGGGTCCTCGCCCACCAGGACCGTGGCCAGCCCCGGCTTGCGTCCGGCCTCCGCCAGAAACGCCTCCGCATCCTGTCGGATCTCTTCCCGCATCTCGTTCGCCAGCGCCCGCCCATCTATGATCTTCGCCATTGTCAATCGGATCCCGGATCTGAAATTTGAAGTCTACCGTCTAC
>JBKGZE010000103.1:0-7274 GCA_046545735.1 Gemmatimonadota bacterium
GGACGAGGCCCAGGACGACGACGAGATTTTCGAGACCAACGGCGTCCGACTGTTCGTCGATCCCTTCAGCGGCCAGTACCTGGACGGGGTCGAGATCGACTACGTGACCACCATGATGGGGTCCGGGTTCACCTTCAAGAACCCGAATGCCACGGGCGGCTGCGGCTGCGGCAGCTCGTTCACGACCTGACGGAGCGCGAGATCGCACGTTCGAGAGGGGGTCCGACCGGCCGGTCGGACCCCCTCTCCCGTTACGGCATGGAGACAGGGCCCGAGGCAGGGCGCATTTGACCGGAGCCTCCGGCGGCGCCAGATTGAGGGTCCCCTCCCGCGCGTGCGCGAGGATCACCCCGGGGACAGACCCTCACACCGCAGCCATGGAATCCGCTTCCGGGCCGGCGCCCGAATCACAGTCGCTGGAGCAGCTCACGCTCCTGTATGCGCTGGTGGACCACCTCCAGCGTGCGCGGCGGGCGGAGCACGTCTATCAGGAAGCGGTGGACGGGCTCTGTACGGTCCTGTCGGTGGACGGGTCCGTGCTGCTGACGGACGAGGGCGGCTCCGGAATGGAGGTTCGGGCTTCGAGCGGGCTCTCGCGGCCGACGCTGCGGGCGCTTCAGGGGTACGCGCCCTGGCCTCGACACGACCGCTCGCCCGAGCCGTGGGAGTTGACGGATCTCGACGGCGAGCGTGCCGAGCAGCCCGTCTACGCGGCGCTGCGGGGGGAAGGGCTCCGGACAGTGCTCTGGGTCCCGCTCCTGCACCGGGGCCGGCTGATCGGTGAGGTGCTGCTGGGCCGGCGAGCGCCGCGGTCGTTCGGGGAGGCGGAGCGGCGGCTGGCGGAGGTGATCGCGGGCCACGTGGCGTTCTCGATCTGGCGTGCCCGCAGCGATGAGGACCAGGCCGAGCTGCTGCGCCGGTTCGAAGCAGAGCGGTCTGTACTGGAGTCCGTCGTGAATCAGATGCCCGCCGGGGTTCTGCTCGCCGATGTGCCGAGCGGGCGGATCGTCACGAGCAACCCTCAGATCACGGCCATCTGGGGCCGGTCGCTGCGGCAGACCGCGCGGATTTCGGACTACGCCCTCTGGGGCGGGTTGACGGAGGACGACGCGCCGCTGGCGCCGGAGTCGTGGCCCCTCGCCCGTTCGGTGCTGCACGGCGAGACGGTACGGGGCGAGGAGGTCCGGATCGAGTGCGGCGATGGGAGGCGCGGAATCGTCCGGATGAGCTCGGCCCCGGTGGTGGACAGCAGCGGCCGCCAGCTCGCGGCGGTGGCCACGGTCTTCGACGTGACGCGCGAGCGAGAGGAAGAGGAGCGGCAGGCGTACCTGGAGGAGGTCGCCCGGAGCGTGAGCGCCTCGATCGAGCTCGAAGCCACGCTGGACGCGGTGGCCAGGGCCGTTGCCGGGCCGTACGCGGACTGGTCCGTGGTCTACCGCGCGGATGGAGACGCGGTCACGAGAGCGGCCGCGGCGCACCGGGACCCGGGGCGGGAGGAGTCGGTGCGGCCGTTCGCGCGCGGTGAGCTGCACGGGGCCGAGGATCACCCGGTGCGGCGGGCTCTGCGGGAGCGGGGCCCGGTCCTGCTCCAGCGTAGACACGACGATGTGGCCGTGGCCGTGACCGGGGACGACGACGAGCTGCGCGGGTCCGCGGCCACCCTGGGCTGCGGCGGTGCCCTGGTCCTCCCGCTCCACTCGCACGATCGGGAGGTCGGGGCGGTAGTGGCCGTGCGGGCCGAGGGGCGGTTCGGAGAGAGCGATGTCGAGCTGCTGACAGAGTTCGCGCGGCGAGCCGCCCTGGCCATCGAGAACGCCCTCCTGTACGAACGCGCCCGGGCCGCCGACCGGGCGAAATCGACGTTCCTCGCCGTCATGTCCCACGAGTTCCGGACGCCGCTGAGCGCGATCCTGGGGTACGCCGACATCCTGACCGCGCAGGTTCACGGCAAGTTGAATCCCAAGCAGACGCATCACCTGGAGCGGGTGAAAGCGAGCGTGCGGCACCTGTCGCACCTGGTGGACGAGATCCTCACGTTCGCCAGCATGGAGGCGGGGCGGGAGCGCGTGTCCCGGAGCCGCACGGACATCCGGGCGCTGGTGTCGGACGCGGTCGGGATCATGGAGCCGATCGCCGAGGCGACGGGACTCGCGCTCGAGGTGTCGCTCCCGGAGTCGCCGCTGGTGGCGCAGACAGACGGCTCGAAGGTGCGGCAGATCGTGATCAACCTGGTCTCGAACGCGCTCAAGTACACGCCGGAGGGCGTGGTACGGGTGGAGCTGGGCGGCGGCGACGATCACTTCGTCTGCACCGTGGCCGACACCGGTCCCGGCATCGCGCCAGAGCACCTGGAGCGGGTGTTCGAGCCGTTCTGGCAGGTGGACCAGAGCTCCAGCCGGGTGACCGGAACGGGGCTCGGGCTGGCCGTCGCCCGGCGGCTGGCGCGCCTCATGGGCGGCGATCTGACGCTCGAGAGCGAGCTCGGGCGCGGGAGCCTGTTCACGCTCACCCTGCCGCTGGAGCCGCCCGCAGTGGCCACCGGCGACGGCGCGTGATAGGTTGGCCCCGAACCACGAACCGAGCCGGGGCCCCATGACCGCAGGACGACTCACGATCCGCACGTTCACGTCCGATGCGTTCGGACAGAACGCCTACCTCGTCCAGTGCGCCGCCACGGGGGATTGTGTCGCCATCGATCCGGGGGGCGCGGCGGCCGCACTGGCGGACGCGGTGGAGGAGGCGGGGGCGACGCTGCGGGCCATTGTCCTGACCCATGCCCACCTGGATCATATCGAGGGGGTCGCCGACCTCATCGAGCGGATCGCGGCTCCGATCTACCTGCACCCGGCGGACCGCCCGCTCTACGACGCGGCGGTGGACCAGGCGAGGATGTTCGGATACGAGTTTCCTCCGCCTCCGCCCGCCGACGGCGAGCTCCAGCCGGGCGAGGACGTGCGCTTTGGCGAGTGTCGGCTCGAGGTCCGCCACGCGCCGGGGCATTCCCCTGGCCACGTGATCCTCTACTCCCCCGAGGCGGGCGTCGCGTTCGTGGGCGACGTGGTGTTCACCGGCTCCATCGGCAGGACCGACCTGCCGGGCGGGAACTACGCGCAGTTGATGACCTCGATCCGGGAGCAGGTACTCACGCTCCCGGATGACACGCGGCTTTACTCCGGGCACGGCCCCGCCACCACCGT
Organism: Gemmatimonadota bacterium; assembly: GCA_046545735.1. Taxonomy (GTDB): domain Bacteria; phylum Gemmatimonadota; class Gemmatimonadetes; order Longimicrobiales; family RSA9; genus JAWVYT01. The sequence continues at coordinate 3,198 of JBKGZE010000103.1, forward strand.
GGGGCGGGAGCGGGTGTCGAACCCGTTCCTGACGCCCGACCATCCGGGAAGACGGGCATGAAAGAACACATCGCGGTTTTCGCATCCGGCGGCGGGACCAACCTCCAGGCCCTGATCGACCATTTCGCCGATTCGAGGGTGGCCGAGATCGCGCTGGTGGTGAGTGACCGGAACGACGCGGGCGCGCTGGACCGGGCGCGGGCGGCGGGGATCCCGACGCACCACATCCAGGTGCGGACCCGCCCTATCGCGGCGGTGACGGCCGACCTCCTGGACGCGCTCGGCACGGCGCACGCCGACCTGGTGGTCCTGGCCGGGTTCATGCGCCTGGTCCCCACGGACGTGGTTCGCCGCTACGCCTACCGGATCCTCAACATTCATCCCGCGCTGCTCCCCGCGTTCGGGGGAAAGGGCATGTATGGTGAGCGGGTGCACGAGGCCGTGCTGGCGGCGGGCTGCCGGGTCACGGGTGCCACCGTCCACTTCGTGAACGAGCGCTATGACGAGGGTCGGATCCTGGCGCAGTGGCCGGTGCCGGTGCTGGAGGAAGACACGCCGGAGACGCTCGCCCGACGGGTGCTGCGCGTGGAGCACGCCCTCTACCCGGCGGCCGTCGAGTGGCTCGCCCGGGTGCTGGCGGCGGCGGGCGGGGACACGGAGCTGGCGGCGCAGGGGGACGCGGAAGCGGCGGTCGAGGAGGCGATGCCGCTGCCTGTTAGCGACGCCGTGTGCTTCCGACTGAACGAGAGTGCCGAGCCGGACCGGGAAGGGATCCGGCGCATGTTCGGCTTGAGCTAGAACGAGGTGGAGAGCGGATGCCGAGAGCGATCCTGAGCGTTTCTGACAAGTCGGGGCTCGCCCCGTTCGCCCGCGGGCTGGCAGAGCTGGGCTGGGAGCTCGTATCCACCGGGGGCACGGCACGCGCGCTCCGGGATGCGGACCTCGAGGTGGTGGACGTGAAGGACGTGACCGGGCACCCGGAGGTGATGGACGGGCGAGTCAAGACGTTGCACCCGGCCGTGCACGCCGGCATCCTCGCGCGCGCGGGACACCCCGGCGACGACGCCGCGCTCGCCGAGCACGGCTATGCCCCCATCGACCTGGTGGCCGTCAACCTGTACCCGTTCAGGGAGGCCGTGGCGACCGGCGCCGCCCTGCCGGAGGCCATGGAACAGGTGGACATCGGCGGACCGACCATGATCCGGGCGGCCGCCAAGAACCACGAGCGCGTCCTGGTGGTGGTCGATCCCGGGGACTACGATCGCGTCCTCGAGGCGCTGCGGTCCGGGACCGCGGACGCCGAGCTCCGCCGGGACCTGGCCCGGAAGGTGTTCGAGCACACCGCCGGCTACGACGCGGCCATAGCCGACTACCTGGCCACGGCAGGCGCCCGCGGCGAGCGGGAACCCGCGCCCGGGCCCGAGCTGCCGGGTCGCTTGACGTTCCGGCTCCACAAGGTCCAGGACCTGAGATACGGGGAGAACCCGGACCAGCCGGCCGCGTTCTACGCCGAGGCCGACGCGCCCGCGGGGACGCTGCCGCACCTCGAGCAGCTCCACGGCAAGGAGCTCTCCTTCAACAACCTGATCGACGTGGATGGCGCCCTGATGGCCGCGTCGGCCTGGTCACCCGAGGACGGCGCCGTGTGCTGCATCGTCAAGCACACCACGCCCTGCGGGGTGGCGCTGGGCGCCGACGCGGAGGACGCCTATCGCCGCGCCCTGGCCACCGACGCGACCTCGGCGTTCGGCGGCATTGTCGCCCTGAATGTGCCGGTCACCGCCGGCGCGGCCGAGGCCATGTCGTCGCATTTCCTGGAAGTGGTCGTTGCGCCGGCGTTCGAAGCCGATGCGCTGGAGATCCTGGCGCGCAAGAAGAACCTGCGCCTCATCCGGATGCCCGCTTCGGCCGCTGCCGACGAGCTGGATCTCAAGCGGGTCCGCGGTGGGCTCCTGGCGCAGCGCCGCATGGTTATGCGCTTCCCGGAGGACTCCTGGACCGTGGCGACCGAGCGCGCTCCGGACCAGCGCGAGTGGCAGGACCTGCGGTTCGCATGGCGCGCCGCGGCCGTGGTCAAGTCGAACGCCATCGTGCTCGTGAAGGATCGTCGCACCGTGGGGATCGGCGCCGGCCAGATGAGTCGCGTCGACGCCTCCCGGATCGCCGTCATGAAGGCACGTGACGAGAACGTCGATCTTGCCGGCGCGGTGGTGGCATCCGATGCGTTCTTCCCGTTCCGCGATGGCGTGGACGCGGCGGCCGAGGCCGGCGCCACCGCCATCATCCAGCCGGGCGGCTCGGTCCGCGACGAGGAGGTGGTCCAGGCCGCCAACGAGCACGGGCTGGCCATGGTGTTCACCGGCCGACGGGTCTTCCGTCACTAGGCGCCCCCCTCTCCACCTCCGGACGCGGGCAGGAACTTTCGAGCGCCGCGCTCTGTAGCTCTGCAGAGACCCCCCGGACGATGCCGTGGAGAGGAACGCATGGAGAGAGCGCGAGAGGCCCGGCGGAGCGGGGCGGCGAGCGGGTGGGCCGAGGGGCGGGCGCCGCGCTTCGGGCTGGCGCTGGCAGCCGCGCTGGGATTGGCCGGCTGCGACGGCGGCACCGACCCGTCCGTCGCCTACGACCCGGAACTGACGCTGGAGCAGCTGGACGACGTCGTCCTCAGCCTCGACGTCGGTCAGGACCTCCTGCTCGGGCTCGACCTGGCCGTGGCGACGCTCGACTACTACGGCAGCTATGCGCTCGCCGACGCCGTCGCGACCCGACCGGAGCGACACGAATCGCTGCTCCGGACGCTGCGTCCCCGCCGGTCGTTGCCGATGGGGGCCACCCTCACGAGCCCCGCCCACGGCGCCGATGGAAGGGATGCGTCGTTCCATGGTGAGGTCGGGCCGGCCGCGCTCTCGTTGCCGTCGTCCTACGTGGGGCGGGTCCTCACCTGGGACCCGACGGAAGGGTACCTGGTCAGCGGTCGGAGCGGCGCGCCGGCCAGGGGGACGCGGTTCGTCGTCTACCGCATGGATGCGGCGAGCGGCTACCCGTCGGAGCCGCTGGTGGAAGTGGGGTACCTGGACCTGGTGGACGCGGATGGAGGGGTCACCGAGGGCGTGCGGGTGGTGATGACGCGCACGACCGGGCCCGGCCGGGTGGTGGCGGACTACACCGTGAGCCTGGGCGGCTCAGGATCGGCCGACCAGGGGATGATGGAGGTCACGACGCGCGGGAGCATCGGGGAAGGGCACGTGGTCGAGCTGGACCTGGAGGAGCGTCTGAGCTGGAGCCGCGCGGCCGACTGGGACGAGCTCACGCTCGATTACAGCTACCATCGGGGCGGCCAGGCGGTCACGCTGCGCGGCCGGGCCGAAAGCCGGTACCAGGCGCTCGAGTGGGAGACCTTCGCGTTCGAGATGGGGTTCTTCGGGTACGGACCGACGGTCGAGCTCACGGCGGAGATCCGGTCGGACGACCGGGTGGACGGAGAGATCGCCAGGGAAGGACGACGCGCGATACGGATCGGCGGGACTGACAGTCAGCCCACGTTCGATCAGGCGGACGGGAGGGCCCTGAGTGCCTCCGGTCGGTGGACACTCGAACAGGTGTGGACTGCAATCGGTGACCTGATCTGGCTCACCGACTGGATTGTCAGTCCCGCCGACCTCCTGGTCCTCGACGGGTAAGCGCCCGGTCGCGCGACTGCGAGCGGGCGGAACGGCTCCGTGGGTCTGATCGACCCGCTCGCGCTCAGCCGGCCACCAGCGGCCGCCGCGCCGGCTCGGTGACCCTTGGTGCCGATACCGGTGCGCGCACATCCTGCGCTCTGAGCCGGACGCCCGGCCGCGGTCGCGGGCCGCGCCACCAGTAGTAGACCCGCTCGCTCTGATCCAGGGCGAAGGACCGCTCGCCGCCGCTCACGCCTACCACGACGTCCCGGCCGTCCGGGCGACGGATCCCCGCTGGTCCCTCGCCCCTATCGACACTCAATTGATACCGACCGGGCGCCAGATGCCTGTACGTACCGCTCATGCTGCTCCCTCCCCGCCTCCGGGAAAGCCTCCGATGCACATACAAAAAGCC
>JBKGZE010000104.1:0-7233 GCA_046545735.1 Gemmatimonadota bacterium
AGATGGCCGCGTTGGCGCCGATCCCCAGCGCCAGGGAAAGTACGGCGACCCCCGTCAGGAACGGCGTCTTCAGCAGGGCGCGGACGGCGTGGCGTAGCTCGGTCATGCGTGATCTCGGCTCTGGGACCCGGGTCTGGGACCCGGGTCTGGGACTCGGGTCGGGCTCACGGTCGAGGCAGCGGCAAGGAGCGTCGCGCGCGTCCGAAGACGTTCTCCTCGCCCAGCACGTACGCGGTGTTAGACGCGCGAGACGGCAGGAGGGTTGTCAGGCCGCGAGCCGTCAGCGGCGAGCCGTCAGCCGTCAGCCGTCAGCCGTCAGCCGTCAGCCGTCAGCCGTCGCACGGCTGCGCTGCCGAGCCCCACGGCCACGGTGATCGCCGAGCCGATGAGCGCGAACCAGAGCGTGTCCACTATCGGCTCGATCACGCCGAACGTCTGGACGCCCCAGAGCGCGGTCATGAGGACCACGGCCGTGCCGATCCCCACGATGGCATCGGTCTGGTCGGGGCGGCGGAAGAGGGTGCCGAGGAGGAACCCGCCGAGGAGGGGGCCGAAGGTGAACGATGCGATCTGGAGGGCGATGACCACGATGGGCGTTCCCTGCTGGGCGAGCTCGAAGAGGATGGCGCCGCCGATGAGGATGGCGGCCCAGACCAGGGTGAACGCGCGCCCCAGTCGCAGGAGGTGGGCCTCGTCGCCGGCGCGGTCGGCGGCGGGGGCGTAGAGGTCGTGGGTGGTGGCGGAGGCCAGCGAGTTGAGCGACGACGACACCGTCGACATCGCCGCCGCCAGCACCCCGGCAACGATGAGTCCGCTCACGCCGGCGGGGAGCGCCTCGATGATGAAGAGGGGGAAGACCTCGTCCGGGGTAGCGAACGCCCGGCCCTGATAGAAGACCCGGAGCCCGGCGCCGACGAGGAGGAAGAGGCCGAACTGGGCGATCACGAGCACGCCGCTCCCGATCACGGCCTTGCGCGCGCCGGCGAGCCCCGGCGCGGCCAGCAGCCGCTGTACCACCAGGTGGTCCACGCCGTGGGTCGCCATGGAGAGGAAGGCGCCGCCCACGAGCCCCGTGACCAGCCATGTCGCCTGCGCGAACCCGCCGTCGAGGTGGACGACCCGGAACGTGCCCGCCTCCGCGGCGGCCGCGGAGATGGCGCTCCAGCCGCCGGCTACCAGGTCGCTCAGCACGATCAGCGCGGCCGCGCCGCCCACCACGTAGAGCCCCATCTGCACCACGTCCACCCACACGACGGCCTTGAGCCCGCCGTACCAGGTGTAGACCAGCGTAGCGACCCCCACGAGCAGGATCACCTGCCAGTATGGCCACCCGGTGATCAGCGCCAGCGGGATGGCGGCGGCGAAGATCCGGACGCTGTCCGCGAACGCACGGGTGACCATGAAGATGGCGGATGTGAAGCGCCGGGTCGCCAGGCCGAAGCGCTTCTCGAGGAGCGCGTACGCCGTGGTCAGCTCGCCGCGGAAGTAGCCGGGGAGGAGGACGTACGCCACCGCCACCCGCCCGATCAGGTAGCCCGCCGCCAGCTGAAGGATCCAGAAGTCCGCCGTGTACGCCGTGGCCGGGATGCTGATGAAGGTGAGCGCGCTCGTCTCCGTGGCCACCACGCTCAGCATGATCGCCCACCACGGCACCGCGTGCCCCGCCAGGAAATAATCGCGTGCCGTGCGCTGCGAGCGGCCCATCCACGCCCCGAATCCGATCACGCCCCCCAGGTAGGCGACGACGACGACGACGTCCAGTCCGGTGAAAGTCATTTCAACTGCGGGTTACGGGTTACGGGTTACGGTTCACGGGTTACGGTTCACGGGTTACGGTTCACGGGTTACGGTTCACGGGTTACGGCTTTCGGTTTACAGCTTTCGGTTCACGGCTTACGGCTTTCGGCTTACGGGGTGCGGCTCACGGCCACGGTTCGCTGCGAGCGGGCGGTGCAGGGTCGCGCGTGGCGGCAGGGGGAGTATGGGCGGCGGAGGCTGCTGGGGCCAGCGGGGGCGTCCGGGGCGGCGGAGAGACCCGATTCGGCTGCACTGTGGCGCCGATCCGTGGCGAGTGCAGGCGGGACCGGGACTATACTCGTCCCGGCCGCACGCGAGGCGCGCGCGCGGCTCCAGTGCAGGGTTGCCGCGGATAATCCGCGGCACGGCTGCGTTCGTCGCTGACCGCGGGTGGATTGCAGCCGAGCCGTGCCGCGCCGTGCCCTGCCGTGCCCCTCCGTCCCCGCCGCGCCGTGCCCCGCCGTGCCGCCTCAGGCTCTCTGCCTGACGACGAACGCCTCAGCGGCGTGGAACTCGGGGAGGCCGAGGCGGTCGAGCTCGCGGGCCGTGCCCCGGTTCCGGTCCTCGACGCGCTGCCAGAACTCGCGGGTGTCGTGACCGCCCGGAAACGGGGCGGTGTCCTTCTGGGACTGGTGCTTGAAGATGGCGAAGATCTTCCGTCGCAGGTCCTCGCGGCTCATGGGGACGAAGACGTCGGCCTCGTGGACGGCCCATTCCTGCCAGGCGCCGCGGTAGAGCCAGACCTCGGGGCGGCCGTCGTAGTCGGCGAGGGCGGTGTCGATGGCCTCCTTGCACTGCCGGTGGGTGCCGTGCGGGTCGCTCATGTCGCCGGCGACGTAGATGATGTCCGGGTCCACCTGCTCCAGCAGCTCCCGGACGATCCGCACGTCGTCGGGTCCGATCTCGTTCTTCTTGACCTTCCCGGTCTGGTAGAACGGGAGGTTGAGGAACCGGCAGATGGAACGGTCGAAGCCCAGGGCCTGAACGCCTGCGATGGCCTCCGACTCGCGGATGTGCCGCTTGATGTCCTGTACCTCCCGGATGTCCACCTCCCCCGGCGCCTTCCCGGCCAGCGCCATCTCGATCCGCCCGATCAGGGCATCGAGCCCCTCCAGGTCGTCGGCCGACCCGCCCGCTCCGGACCCGGCGGCGGCCGCGGACGCCCCGGCCGTGCCGGACCCGGCCTCTGTGCCCTCTGTCCCCTCTGTGCGCTCCGTGTTCCTCACCTCACTCTCGAAGCGGCGCACGAAGTCGAGATACCGCCGGACCTCGTGGTCGAAGACGGCGATGTTCCCGGAGGTCATGTACGCGACCAGGACGTCGTTCTCGTTTTCGCCGAGCTTGCGGAGCATGCCGCCCATGGAGATGACGTCGTCGTCGGGGTGGGGGCTGAAGACGATGACGCGCTGTCCGCGGGGGAGCCTGGGGTTGTCGCGGACCCGGGACTCGAGGCGAGCGAACACGGCGGTGTTGAGGAGGTCGGCGGAGTCGTGGTGAGCGAGGAGGGAGGCGAGGTGGTGCTCGCGGTAGTCGCCGTCGCCGAGGCGGAGGATGGCGGTGTCGGTCTGGCGCGCGAGCCAGACGACGGCGCGCAGGGTAAGTGCGTCGTCCCATTCCACCGGCCGGACCAGCCAGGGCGTCCTGATCCGGGTCAGATCGCCGGCCGCGGCGGTGTCGAGGAAGAAGGTGGCGTCGGGGTGGTCCTGGAGGTACGTGGCGGCCACGTCCGCCGAGACCTCGCCTTCCACCGCGCGCCGGACGATCGGCGCCTTGTGCTCGCCGGTGGCGATGAGGACCACCTCGTCGGCCTCCATGATCGTCGCCACGCCCATGGTCACCGCTTCCTTCGGCACGTTCTCCTCGCCGAAGAAGTCGGCCGCGGCGTCCTTGCGGGTGATGGTGTCCAGGTGAATGAGCCGCGTGCGACTCTGGCGGCCGCTGCCAGGCTCGTTGAACCCGACGTGGCCGGTCTTGCCGATCCCCAGGAGCTGGATATCGATCCCGCCCGCGGCCCGGATGGCCGACTCGTACTCCTGCGCGTGCCGCTCGATGGCGTCACGCGGGAGGTCGCCCCGGGGGATGTGGACGTTGTCGGGCGGGATGTCTATGGCGTCGAACAGGTTCTCCCACATGAACCGGTGATAGCTGTGGATGCTGTCCGGGTCCATCGGGTAGTACTCGTCGAGGTTGAACGTGACGACGTTGCCGAAGCTGAGCCCCTCCTCGCGGTGGCGACGGATCAGCTCTCTGTAGACGCCGATGGGCGTGGAGCCCGTGGCGAGGCCGAGAACGGCGCTCTCGCCCGACGCCTGCCGCTCGCGGATCAGGTTCTCGATCCGATCGGCGACGCGGCGGGCGATCTCCTGGTGGTCGTCCGCGATGACGACATCGACGTGCTCTGCGTGTGGCATGGGTGTGCGGCTGTCAGGTGCGGGGTCTGGCGCGTGTGCGCAGAGGGTGTGGCAACGTTCGCACCAGCGAGAACCGGGGTGTGGCTCACGGGGTACGGCTTGCGGCTCACGGTTCCCGTGTTCCCCGGACCGCCAGCTCGTGGACGGCCCGGCGCAGCGCCCTGATGCCGCCCTGCTCACGGGTGGGGTTCACGCGGTTCGTGAGCAGCACGACGTACAGGTCGCGCTGGGGGTCGATCCACAGGCTGGTGCCGGTGAAGCCGGTGTGGCCGAAGGCGGTGGGCGAGAACGCCTCGGCGATCGCCGTGCCCCGGGCCAGGTCCCAGCCGAGGGCGCGCTCGAGGCCGCCGCCAGCCCCCTCGACGGCCGCACCCCCCGGGGCGTCGGCCGTGGCGGCAGCACCGTGGTCCGCCTGGCCGGTGAACCGGGCGACGGCGGCTGGGCCGACGATCCGGGCGGTATCCGCCCGGCCGGCGCGGAGCAGCATCCGGGCGAAGCGGGCGAGGTCCGGTGCGGTTGAGAAGAGGCCGGCGTGGCCGGCGACGCCGCCCATCGCCCAGGCGTTCTCGTCGTGGACCTCGCCGTGGACGTGGGTCTCGCGGAAGACCGTGTCGAGCTCGGTCGGCGCGATCCGGGCCAGGCGAACGGGAGCGGGCCCGCTGAGGGGGGTGAACCGGGTGTCGTGCATCCCGAGGGGTGTCCAGAGCCGCTCGTCCAGGTAGGCGTCGAGCGTGGTGTCGACGACCGCTTCGACGGCCGCGCCGAGGAGGATCGCGCCCAGGTCGCTGTAGCGAACGCGGGTCCCGGGGGTGTACGCGGGGTCGCGTGCGGCGATGGCGTCCACGGTGGCGTCCCGGCCGCGGAGCGCGCCCTCGGATGGGTGCCAGAACCGGACGAACGGAGCCAGCCCGGCGCTGTGGGTAAGGAGTCGTCGTATGGTGACCTGGTCGCGCCAGCCGCCGGCGGGCCATCCGGGCAGGTAGCGCGACAGCGGCGCGTCCAGCGCCATCCGGCCCTCGTCGACGAGGGCCATCACGGCCGACGTCGTGCCCACCACCTTGGTCAGCGAAGCCAGGTCGTACATCGTGGAGTCGGCGACGGCGGGGGCTCCGGGCTCGCGGTCCGTGCGGCCGATCGCTTCCACCCACGCCGGCCCGCCGGAGCGACCCACGGCCACTACCGCGCCGGGCGTGACGCCCGCCTCGATGGCGGCCTCGATGGCTCCACGGATGGAGTCGAGGGCGGTCTGATCGATGCCACCGAGCGGCGGGGGCGTGGCATCGAGCCCTGCCCCGGGCACGGCCGCGCGCCCGATCCCGGCGCCCCGGGGCAGCATGGGCGGGACCGCGGTCGGGAGCCGGCCGGTGATCGGCGCCAGCCCCAGGAGGGCCCGGCCGACGGCCTCCTGTGCCACCTCCGCGGCGCTCCAGCCGAGGAGGTACGTGCCGACCTCCGGCAGCTCCTGGAGGAGGTAGGGGCTCTGGAGTGAGACCAGGACCGTGCGGCGCGCGGCGGCGACCCTCCGGAACGCACGGGCCGTCGCCGAATCCAGCGCGGCGGCCGCGCCGCCCCGGACGCGGGCGTCGATGGCCAGGATCACGAGATCGACATCCTCCGCGAGAGCCACGAGCTCGTCGAGGCTGGCGGCCGGCGGCGGCTCCGGCCCGAGCGCGACGCTGTGGAGGCCGACCAGCTCTGGGCCGAGGGTCCGGGCCAGAGCGTGGCCGGCGAACGGGTCTTCGGTATCGGTGTAGCTGACGAGGAGCACGCGCCGGTCGCGGAGCGGCACGAGCGGGACCAGGTCGTCGCGGTCGCGGGCCAGGGTGAGGGAGCGCGCGGCGATCCCGGCGGCGAGTCGGCGGTGCGCTGGCGCGCCGACCACCTCGGCCACACGCTCCACGTCCACGGTCCGGCGGCGGTGCAGCCCGACCCGGGCCTTGGCCTCCAGGAGCTTGCGCACGGACCGCTCGAGCCGCGCGGACGGGATCCGACCGCTCTCCACCGCCGCGCTCACGGCGTCGATCATCACCAGAGGGTCCACCGGCTGGAGCAGGATGTCGGCGCCCGCCTCGAGGGCGAGCACCGCCGCCTCCGTGGGCCCGAAGCGACGGACGATGGCGCCCATGTTCAGCGCGTCCGTGATCACCAGCCCGTCGAACCCGAGCTCGCCCACCAGGAGCGAGTCCAGCATGCGGGGCGAGAGGGTCGCCGGAAGCGTGGAATCGCCGGCCAGCGCCGGGAACGCGATGTGGGCGCTCATGACCCCGGAGACGCCGGCCGCGATGGCGGCGCGGTACGGCACGAGCTCCACGCTGTCTGCGCGCGCGGCGTCGATCCGGAGGATGAGGGGCACGAGGTGGGTATCGTGCCGTACGTCGCCGTGGCCGGGGAAGTGCTTGGCCGTCGCCAGCATCCCGTGGTCCTGCAGCCCCCGCAGCTGGGCGACCGCGAAGCCCGCCACCGCCGACGGGTCGCTGCCGTAGCTGCGAACGTTTATGATGGGATTGGCCGGGTTGTTGTTGACGTCCACCACCGGCGCGAAGTTCACGTGGATGCCGACGGCCCTGGCCTCGGCTGCGGTGACCCGCCCCATGGCGTAGGCCAGCGACGGGTCGCCGGTGGCGCCCAGGGCCATGGCCGGGGGGAACTCGGTCCCGCCGCCCAGATCGACCCCGTACGGCAGGAGTGTGCCGCCGTCGAGGCGCTGCCCGGGGCCGTGCTCCATGTCGGTGACGATCAGGAGCGGCACGTCGGCCAGGCGCTGGAGCCGGTTCAGCTTGTCGGCCAGTGCCACGGGCGGGCCGATGGAGGTTATGATCCCTCCCACGCCCGCGTCCTCGACCCAGACGCGGAGCCGCTCCCACGAGTCGCTGCCCATGGGCACGTACCGGCCCCACATCCAGGGAACGACGAGCTGCGCCGCCCGCTGCCGGGTACCGAGCGACGCCAGCACCGAGTCGACCCACCGGCGTGCGTCCCGGTCGAGCGGGAGGAGGCGGTCGGTAGGGACCGCGGCGGCCCGGCC
>JBKGZE010000105.1:0-7218 GCA_046545735.1 Gemmatimonadota bacterium
GCACCCGCCACAGCGCTGGTAGTGGGGGCACGGCGCTTCCCGGCGGACCGGCGAAGCGCGTCGGAGGCCCACGAGCACGGACCGGGTCCAGCGGCCCCGGTCCTCTACGACCCGCAGCTCGACCTCGTCCCCTGGTGCCGTCCGATGGACGAACGTCACGCGCCCATCGGACAGCCGCCCCACCCCGGCGCCCCCGCCCGCGATCCCGGTAACCTCCACTGTGTCACGCATCGAGGGCGAAAAGATAGCCCGATCGCCCTTGCGCTGAAAGGACGAACGGGCCGGAACCGCGCGCCGGTTCGCGGCGGTGGGGACCCGCTCAGCCGCCGCCGGCCGCGGCCCCGGCGGGCGGCTCGTCGACGGCCTTCCCGTCCGCCTGCTCGTCGGCCCGCCCCGCCGCTCGCGCGTCCAGCTCCCGGACGACCTTGATGGCCTCGTGGTTCACCGCCAAGTCGCCCAGCTCCTTGCCCCGGGGCCGCAGCTCGGCCTCGCGCAGCGGCACGAACGACGGCGCGGTCTGCAGGTAGTCGGTCAGCCGCTGGTCGGGAGCCAGGAGAAGCCCGGCGGCGATGAGGTATCCGCCTTCCAGCTCGACCTCGACCGGCCTGGCGTGGGCCGCCGCGAGCCCGCTCGTCAGCGGCACGTCGCCGTCCTCGGAGGAGGCCCAGAGGACCGAGCTCACCTTCAGCGCCATGTGGGGCACCTGCTCGCCCGTCCCGATCCAGCCGACGGTCGTCAGGTTCACGTACCGGTTCCGGCTGGCCAGGTACGTGGCCAGGGACTGGCCCTGCGGCACCCGGGCACTGGCATCCAGCACCCGGTGGTCCCGGAGAAAGAGCCGGAGCCGCCTCGGCGGGTTCGTGTTCTCGTTCACCGTCGTGCTCCTGTGCGCTCGTTCACTTCCCTGCTCCCTCTCCTCGATATCGTTCACGACAGTTTGGCCCGCCGCAGCGCCGCCCGGACCCGCGCGACGAACCGGGGCGGATCCAGCGGCTTGCGAAGGTAGTCGTCGGCGCCCGCCTCCATGAGCCGGTACTCGTCCTCGGGGTCCGGGGACCCGGTGAGGATGATGACCGGGAGGGCGACCGTGTCGGCGGAGGAGCGGAGGCGGTCGAGCACCTCCCGTCCGTCGACCGTCGGCAGATCCAGGTCCAGCACCACCAGTGCGGGCGGGTCGCCGCTCCCGATCCGCTCCAGCGCCCCGGTGCCGTCCCGTGCCTCTTCCACCAGGAAGCCGTGCTTCTCGAGGACGGTTCGAACCAGCTGCCGGTCCTCCGCGTGGTCGCCCACGACCAGGATCGGTGGCTCCCGCGGCGCCGCCGGCTCCACGGAGGGCTCCTCCACCGCCGCACGCTCCGGTGCGGCGGTCTCGTGGCCGGCGGATCTCTCCTCCTCCGTACCCGGCTCCTCCGCCTCGAGGCCCAGCACGCGCTCGAGCTCCTCCAGCGTGGTCTCCCCGCTCCGGACCCGCTCCACGCCCACCTGCGCCAGCGGGCGCATCCCCGACTTCACGGCCGCGTTGTAGAGCTCCGAGTACGTGGCGCCGTCGCTGATCATGTCGGCGATCGCGGTGTTCACCACGAACACTTCCTGGACCGGGAGCCGGCCCCGATAGCCCGTCTCCGCGCACCGCCGGCACCCGATGCTCCGGAGCGGCGGGCGCAGGTTGTAGAGCTTGGCGAGCCGGACCTCCTCCCGGGTCATCTCCCCCCGGATCGGCTCGCCGCACTCGTCGCAGATGCGACGAACGAGGCGCTGGGCGAGGGCGCCGCGGACGGTCGCGGCGATGCTGGGCCCGTCGAGGCCGATGTCGAGGAGGCGGGCGATGGCGCTGACCGCGTCGTTGGTGTGGAGCGTGGCCAGCACCAGGTGGCCGGTCATGGCTGCTTGGACCGCCACCTCGGCCGTCTCCAGGTCCCGGATCTCGCCCACCAGGATCACGTCCGGGTCCTGCCGCAGGATGGCGCGGAGCGCGCTGGCGAACGTCACGCCCCGCTTCGGCTGGACCTGGATCTGGGTGATCCCGGGGAGCTCGTACTCCACCGGGTCCTCCACCGTCATGATGTTGACCTCGCCGGTGGCCAGCTCCCGGATCGCAGCGTACAGCGTGGTCGTCTTCCCCGACCCCGTGGGCCCCGTCACGAACACGATCCCGTCCCGGTTCGACAGCAGCTGGCGCAGCCGCCCCAGCTCCCAGCCCGGGAGGCCGATCTCGCCCAGCTTCGCCGCCTGGCCTCCCTTCAGGATCCGCAGGACCACCTTCTCCGCTTCACGGGTCGGGACGGTGGAGATCCGGATGTCGTACGGCCGCCCCTCCACCATCACCCGCGTCCGACCGTCCTGGGGGCGCCACTTGTCGGCGATGTCGAGGTCGCCCATGATCTTGATCCGCGAGACCACCCGGATCAGCGCGGGCAGCGGCAGCTGCATGTAGTTCCGCAACACGCCGTCGATCCGGAAGCGCACCGTCCCGCCGGAAGCGCCCGGCTCGATGTGGATGTCGCTGGCGCCGTTGATGGCGGCGTCTCGCAGGATCAGGTTGGTGAGCTTGATCACCGGCGCCGAGTCGGCCTCGGCCTCGGCCTCACTCACGTCCTGGGAGTTCTTTTCCGTCAGCACGGAGCCCGAGTCGGCGATCGCCCGGTCCATGCGGCTCAGCAGCGACTCGATGACGCCGTCGGCGCTGTAGCTCGCGTTGATGCTGTCGAGGATGTACGGCGGGGGCGCTACCTCGAACACGGCTTTCCGACCGGAGATGAAGCCCAGCGCCTGCTCGGCCGCGAAGTTCGTGGGATCGCTGGTGGCGACGGTGAGGTTTCGCTCGTCTTCCTTGAGCGGGAAGATGGTGTACTGGCGGGCGATCTTCTCCGGCACCAGCTTGGTCGCCGCGCTCTCGGCCGCTTCGAGGCGGGCGACGCCGAGGCGGAAGTACGCCGCCACGTGCGACGCCAGCTCGGCCTGCCCGAGGCCCGTCTCCTCGCACGCCACCATCCACGCTTCGGCGGTCGGGATCCCCGGCTCGATCGAGAGCGTTTCCGCACCCTCGATGCCGGCCCTCCGCAGCACGTGGACGAGCCAATGCCTCTGTCGAAGGTTCTTCACCACCAGCGAGTTCTAGCCATCGATGGACGCGCCCGACCACGGCCCGGTCGCCTCGAGAGCGCGAAGGTTGCGGCCGCGTCGGAAGCGGCCGGGAAAGAGCGGTGCTGAATGGTAGAAACGCCCCCTCGGGAAGGCAAGCGTGTGCCGGACCCGGTGTGGGACCCCGGCCCCGGTCATCGCCAGCCCCGGTCCTTCCAGCGGGATTGGCCGGGTCCGGGATCGATCCTGCGAACCGCCCGCCGCTCGCGGGCTTCTTCGGCGAGCAGGGCCGAAGCGATGGCGGCGGCCCTGAGCACGTCCTCGTCCGGCCGCGGGTCCAGCAGATCCTGGTGGCGTTCCAGGTATCGGATATCGATGTCGCCGCGGCGGAAGTCGTCCTCATCGACCACGCGCCGCAGGAAGGGCGCGCTCGTCTCCACGCCGACCACGCGGAGCTCGCCGAGCGCGCGGATCATGCGGTCGATGGCCTGCTCGCGGGTGGGGGCGTGCACGATGAGCTTCCCGAGGAGCGGATCGTAGAAGAGGGACACCTGGTCGCCCTCCTGAATTCCGCCGTCCCAGCGGACGCCGGGCCCCGACGGGACGTGGAGCAGCTCGATCCGCCCGCTCGACGGGAGGAATCCGTTGGCCGGGTCCTCCGACGTGATCCGGCACTCCAGGGCATGCCCCTGCCACCGGACGGCCTCCTGGGTCCGGTCCAGCGGCTCGCCGCCCGCGATCCGCAGCTGCCACTGCACCAGGTCGATCCCGGTCACCAACTCGGTCACCGGGTGCTCGACCTGGATGCGGGTGTTCATCTCGAGGAAGTAGAACTCGCCATCCTGGAAGAGGAACTCCACGGTGCCGGCCCCGCGGTACCCCACCGCCGCGGCGGCCGCCACGGCCGCGTCGCCCATCCGGCGGCGCAGCTCCGGCGTGAGGGCGGAGGACGGGGCCTCCTCGATCAGCTTCTGATGGCGGCGCTGAATGGAGCACTCGCGCTCCCCGAGATGGAGAACGTGGCCGTGATGATCCGCGAGCACCTGGATCTCGATGTGACGCGGGCCGTCCAGGAACCGTTCGACGTAGACGCTCCCGTCGCCGAACGCCGCCTGCGCCTCCCGAGCCGCCGCTTCGTACGCGGCCACCAGGTCGGCGGGGTCGCTCACCACCCGCATCCCCTTGCCGCCGCCGCCGGCCGCGGCCTTCAGCATGACCGGGTAGCCCACTTCGGCCGCCACCCGCTCGGCCTCGGCGCCGTCCGCCAGCGCCTCCGCCGTTCCGGGGACCACGGGGACACCCGCGTCCATCATCGCCTGACGGGCGCGCGTCTTGTCGCCCATGGCCTCGATGGCGTCGGCTGGCGGCCCGATGAAGACCAGCCCCGCGTCCTCGACCGCCCGGGCGAACGGCGCCCGCTCGGCCAGGAAGCCGTACCCCGGGTGCACGGCGTCGCACCCGTGCTCCCGGGCTACGGTCACCAGCCGATCGATGCGAAGATAGCTCTCGGCGGCCGGCGGCGGCCCGATCGACACGGCCCGGTCCGCGGCCAACACGTGTGGCGCGCGCTCGTCCGCCTCCGAGTAGACGGCCACCGCCTCGATCCCGAGCTCCTGGCAGGCGCGGATGATCCGCAGGGCGATCTCGCCGCGGTTGGCCACGAGCACACGCTTCAGCATATCCCCCTCCCGGGCGTCCGCGCCCGCCTCATAGCGGTATGTTCCCGTGCTTCTTCCACGGGTTCTCGTCCCGCTTGTTCTGGAGCATGTCGAGCGCGCTGATCAGGCGGGGGCGGGTCTCCCGCGGATCGATGACGTCGTCGACGTAACCCCGGGCGGCGGCGATGTAGGGGTGGGCGAACCGCTCCCGGTACTCCGCCTCCTTGGCCGCGGTCTCCGCCTGCGGATCCTCGGCCTCCGCGATCTGCTTGCGGAACAGGATCTCCACCGCGCCCTTCGGCCCCATGACCGCGATCTCCGCTGTCGGCCAGGCCAGGTTGATGTCGCCCCGGATGTGCTTCGAGTTCATCACGTCGTACGCGCCACCGTACGCTTTGCGGGTGATGACCGTGATCTTCGGCACCGTCGCCTCGCTGAAGGCGTAGAGCAGCTTGGCGCCGTGCCGGATGATCCCGCCATGCTCCTGCGCCACCCCCGGCAGGAAGCCCGGCACGTCCTCGAAGACGATGAGCGGAATGTTGAACGCGTCGCAGAAACGGACGAACCGGGCGCCCTTGTCGGAGCTGTTGATGTCCAGGACGCCGGCCAGGACCGCCGGCTGATTGGCGATGATCCCCACGCTCCGACCGCCCAGGTGCCCGAAGCCCACCACGATGTTCTGGGCGTAGTCGGCGTGGACCTCGTAGAAATCGCCGGCGTCCACCACCCGGGTGATCACTTCGCAGATGTCGTACGGCTTCGCCGGCTCATCCGGCACGATGTCCAGGAGCATCTCGTCCTGCCGGTCGAACGGGTCGTCGGTCTCCTGGAAGGGGGGGTCCTCCCGGTTGTTCTGGGGGATGAAGTCGAAGAGCTTCCGGATCGACTCGAGGGCCTCCATCTCCGAGTCGAACGCGAAGTGGGCCACGCCGGACGTGGACGCGTGCACGTCGGCGCCGCCCAGCCCCTCCATGTCGATGTCCTCGTGGGTCACCGTCTTCACGACATTCGGACCCGTGACGAACATGTAGCTCGTGCCCCGGACCATGTAGATGAAGTCGGTGATCGCCGGGCTGTAGACGGCGCCGCCGGCGCACGGTCCCAGGATCGCGCTGATCTGGGGCACCACGCCGGAGGCCAGGGTGTTGCGGACGAAGATGTCGGCGTAGCCGCCGAGGCTGACCACGCCCTCCTGGATGCGGGCGCCGCCGCTGTCGTTCAGGCCGATGAGCGGCGCGCCGTTGGTCAGCGCGAGCTCCTGCAGCTTCACGATCTTCTCGGCGTGGGCTTCCGAGAGCGAGCCACCGAACACGGTGAAGTCCTGGCTGAACACGTAGACCAGGCGACCCTTCAGCGTCCCGTAGCCGGTCACCACCCCGTCCCCGAGGTACCGCTTGTCCTCGAGCCCGAAGCCGGTGGTCCGGTGCGTGACGAAGCGGTCGAGCTCGACGAAGCTGCCCTCGTCGAGGAGCAGGTCGAGCCGCTCCCGCGCCGACAGCTTCCCCCGCGCGTGCTGCGCCTCCAGGCGCTCCTTCCCGCCCCCGAGCTCCGCCTCGCGGCGCAGCTCGTCCAGCTGCTTCAGCTTCTCGCGCATGGTCATCGCCGGGTCACCTCCTCGTCGGGCGCGGGTGGCTTCGGTACGGGCATCTCGTATTCCCACGGGTACGGCGCCGGCACGAGCCGACCTTCCCGGATCATCACCAGGTAGGGCGTCCGCACGACCTCGCTCGAGCGGACCGAGAGCAGCCCGGTGGCGCCGCGGATACCCGCCAGGAAATGGAAGCGCCGCGCCAGCGCCGACGGGGTGAGCATCCGGTTCGGCAGCGCCTGCAGCACCAAGTGGGCGGCATCGTAGCCCAGGGCCGGGAGCTCGTTGTCGAGCGAGCGGCGGTAGCGCGCCTCATACGCCTGGACGAACGCCGGGTCCGCCGGCGCATCCGCGCGCTCGGGCGGGAACCGGGAAGCGGCGATCACGCCCTGGAGGTCTCGCTTCGGGACCACACGGCGCACCGCAGCGCTGGCCCAGGCTTCGTCGCCCAGCACCTGGGCGCCGGCGGCATCGAGGCCGTAGAAGGAGACCTGAGGCGCGATCTGCGGCACATCGCGCTGCGGCGCGGACACGAAGAGGGCGAACGGCTCCTGCGGCACCCGCCCCCGCCACGCGGCGCTGTTCCCCGGCTCCGCGACCCCGGCCGCGGCGCCCGCCGGCCACGCGCTGTCAGGCATGGCCGCCCCAGGGGCCACCGCCGCCATGATCCGCTCCATGTGGCCCGCGAACGTGGTGGTGCCGGAGTCGTACGGCACCATGGTCCGGACCTCGCCGCCCAGCGCCTCGAACTCGGCGGCGAACGCCTCCGCCTTCCGTTGGAACTCGGGGATCCGGGGATAGAGGATGGCCGCCTGACGGAGCCCGACGTCCGCCGCGTACCGCCCCAGCTCACGGGCGCCACGGGCATCGCTCGCGCTGATCGAGTACGTC
>JBKGZE010000106.1:0-7128 GCA_046545735.1 Gemmatimonadota bacterium
AAGGCGAGCAGGATGAAGCCGAGGGTGAAGAACCCGCCGGCGGGCAGGACGAACACCACCCAGGGCTCGAAACCGGGCCCGAAGAGCGGGTAGCCCAGGATGCTGCCGTTGCCCAGCACCTCCCGGAACGTCCCCATCATGAGCAGCGCGATGGTGAAGCCGACGCCCACGCCCGTGGCGTCCAGGATCGCGCGACCCACCGGCCGCTTGCTGGCGAACGCCTCCTGGCGGCCCAGGATCATGCAGTTCACCACGATCAGCGCGATGAACGCGCCCAGCGCCTTGTGGGTCTCCGGCACGACCGCGTTCAGGACGAGGTCCACGATCGTCACGAACGTGGCGATCACCAGGATGTACGCGCTGATCCGGACCTCGTTGGGGATCAGGTCCTTGACCAGCGAGATCAGGATGCTGCTCCCCATGAGGACGAAGAACGTGGCCGCCGACATGGCGATGGCGTTCATCACCGTGTTCGTCACCGCCAGCGCCGGGCACAGCCCGAGCAGCTGGATCAGTACCGGGTTCTCCTTCCAGATCCCGCGTAGCAGGTCCTGGGTCGGTGTGGTCTGTCGCGGACTCATTCCGCCCCCCTCTCCATCGCCGGGTCGGCTTCATCGCCGACAGCCCCGGCCGCACCACCGGCGCGGGGCTGCAGCACCGGAGCCAGCGCGTCGAGCCGGTCATTGATGATCTCGACGACCGTCTCCGAGGAGATGGTGGCGCCGGTGATCAGGTCCACCTCGTTCGGTGCACCGGTGGATTCCTTGACGCCCTCGAGCGGAGTCTCCACTCCCTCGAACTCGGACACGAACGCCAGGTCCTTGAAGATCTTGTCGCCCAGCCCGGGGGTCTCTTTGCTCTCCAGGATCCGCATCCCCAGGACCTGGTCGGCCTCGGGGTCGTAGCCGAAGATGAGCTGGATGATGTCCTGGAAGCCCGGCTTGGCCCCGACGATGGCGACGCCCATGGGCTCGCCCGCTCCGTCGTACCCCATGTAGACCTTCTCCGCCGTGACCGTGTCGACACCGGCCGGCGGCACGGCCACCAGGCTGTCCCCCTCGACGAAGAACGTCTGCACCCGCTCGGGGCCGCCCAGCACCTCGCCGATGGCGTCGATCACCACGCCGGCCCGATACTCGAGGATCTGGGGCTGGGCCCACTGGAAGACGCCTACGATCAGGAGCCCCGCCAGCGCGCCGGCCACCGCCAGCGTCACGATCAGCCGCCACGACGGGACCTCGTCCACCGTGGGGTGCGGTCCGGCGTCGGACTCGAACGCGGGGCCCGTCTCGGCCCCGGCCCGGTCGCCCTCGTACGCCTGATCGGGCGTGACCGGGAGGTCCCGCTTCTCGTCGGTCATGTCGCCTCCATCTTCTGCGCCCTGCTCTCCGCCGTGCCGAAGACCTTTGGCTGGGTCGCCCGCTCGATGAACGGCACCAGCGCGTTCATGAACAGGATCGCGTACATCACGCCCTCCGGCAGCCCGCCCCAGACCCGGATCAGCACGACCAGGACGCCCACACCGAAGGCGAAGATCCACGCGCCCTTGCTGGTCACGGGCGAGGTGACCATGTCCGTCGCCATGTACACCGCGCCGAGCATGAGCCCGCCGCTGAAGAGCATGAAGAGCGGACCCGGGTACGCCGGGTCGATGGCGTGGAGGAGCCACGAGAGCACGCCCACCGTCGCGAAGATGCCGACGGGGATCCGCCAGTTCAGGTAGTTGCGGGCGGCCAGGTAGGCGCCACCCAGCAGGATCAGGATCGCCGACGTCTCACCCAGCGATCCGCCGGTCGTCCCGATCAGCAGGTTCAGCACGTCCGTGAACTGGCCCTCGAACTTCCACAACCCGAGCGGCGTCGCCTGGGTCACCACGTCCACCTCGCCCGCGGTCATCATCGGCGTGGCGAAGACGTCGCCGCGGAGCTGGAGCCAGCTGGTGCCGTCCCCCGCCGTCCGGACCGCCGGCCACGTGGTGATGGCGATGGGGAACGCGGCCTGGAGGAACGCCCGCCCCAGCAGCGCGGGGTTGAAGATGTTCTGGCCGAGTCCGCCGAAGATCAGCTTGCCGAAGCCGATGCCGAAGGCGCCGCCCACGAAGGCCATCCAGAGCGGGAACCCCGGCGGGAGCGTGAGTCCCAGGAGGAGCCCGGTGATGGCGGCGGAGCCGTCGCGAAGCGCGCCGCCGGGTCCGAAGAGGCGCTCGGTGAGCATGGCGCCGAGGGTAGCTGCGCCGATGATCAGCAGCGCGCCCACCCCGAAGAAGTAGGTCGATGCGAGCACCACCGGCACGAGGGTGGCCACCACCGACCACATGATGCGGGCGGTGGAGTCCTGCGCGTGCAGGTGCGGCGAGGCCATCAGCCGCAGGTGCGGATCCTGCTCGGGCCCCGGTACGCCCGCCTTCTGCTGCCAGCCGGTCCCACGCCACGGACTCATACGGCCACCGCCTCCTTCTCCCCGGCTTCCCCGGCCGCGGCGTCCTCCGCCTCACGGCGCGCCTTCTCTTCCGCCTCCTCCTGCTGCCGCTGCTTCCGCCGTCGCAGCCCGGCCTTGCCCAGCGCGAACATCTGAGACAGCGGGATATTGGACGGGCAGACGTACGAGCAGGAGCCGCACAGCATGCAGTCCATGAGGTGGAGCTCGTCCATCTCCTCGTAGCGGCCCATCTGGGCCAGCCGCCCCAGCGTCTGCGGGTTGAGGAAGACGGGGCACGCGTCCAGGCACCGGCCGCAGTGGATGCACGGCAGCGCCGCGGGCCGGGCCGACTCCTTCTCCGTCAGCACCACCACCCCGGAGGTACCCTTCACGATCGGCACGTCCAGGTCCGGCTGCGGCATCCCCATCATCGGCCCGCCGAAGATCACCTCCGTGGCATCCGGAGTGAGACCGCCGCAGAACTCGATCACGTCCCGCACCTTGGTCCCCACCGGGACGATCAGGTTCTGGGGCTTGCGGATCCCCGGTCCGGTGACCGTGACGATCCGCTCGATCAGCGGGTAGCCGGTGTCGAAGACCTCGGCGATCGCGGCGATGGAGCCCACGTTCTGGACCACCGCGCCCACGTGCATGGGCAGCTTCCCGGACGGCACTTCCCGCCCGGTCACCGCCTTGATCAGCATCTTCTCCGCGCCCTGCGGGTACTTCACCGTCAGGCCGATCACCTCGATGTCCAGGTCCGACGGGATCGTCGCCCGCAGCCGATCGATGGCGTCCGGCTTGTTCTTCTCCACCCCGATCACCGCGCGGTCGACCCCCAGACACTGCATCATCACCCGGATCCCGAAATGGACCCGCTCCGGGTACTCCACCATCACCCGGTGATCGCTGGTCAGGTACGGCTCGCACTCCGCCCCGTTGATCAGCAGCAGCTCGACGGGGGCTTCCTCCGGCGGGTTCAGCTTCACGTGCGTCGGGAACGCCGCGCCGCCCAGACCCACCACGCCCGCCTCCTGCACCGCCTTCCGAACCTCGTCCGCCGTCAGCCCCTCCCACTCCGGCACGATCCGCGGACGGGGCAGCTGCGGGTTGAAGCGGTCCACCTCGATCCGGATCGCCGTGTCCGTGCTGCCGTCCGGGTGTGGCCACCAGCCGATCGCCTTCACACGGCCCGCCGCCGGCGCATGGATCGGTACCGACACGTATCCGTCGGACACGCCGATCTTGTCGCCGCGCTCGACCCGATCGCCCACCTGCACGATCGGACGGGCCGGCTTCCCCGCGTTCTGCCGCAGCGGAAGCACGATCTCATCCGGGAACGGCATACGCCGGATCGGGACCGCCTCCGTCAGCTTCTTCGAATCTGGCGGGTGCACGCCGTGACGGAAGCTCGGCCCGAACAGCAGCTCGCTCAGCGAGCGCCGTCGCTTCCTGGTTTCGCGGACGTTGGTTGACGTATTCACTGATTCGCTACGCTTGAGAGTACGCTCGTCGATCCGAGATCCGGGTTCCGAGATCCGAGTGCGGTGCGGCCACCGTTTCGGGGCCGCAGCCTTCGGGCGCCGCCGCGCGCCTGCCGGCTCCCGCCAGCTGGCGCGCGTGTCCTGCATCCGCCCTCATCGGCTCCGCTGCCCTGTTCACGATCCCGCCCGTGCTCAGATCTCAGATCTCGGCTCTCATCCCTGCCGCCCCAGCGCCAGCAGCGCTAGTTGAACGGCTCCGCCCGCTTGATCCACTTGTCCAGGTCCTTCTCCTTCTTGTTGAGCGGCGTCCCGGGGTGGATGATCCCGGCGGGGCAGCGCTCGGCCGCCATGACCAGCTCCTTGAACGTCCCGGCGGTCGCGTCGGCGATGTACGCCTGCTTGTTCTCGTCGTACTTGAACATCCGGTTGTTCAGGTTCGTGCACTCGTTGCACGTGGTGCAGCGGGCCGTCTCGATGTACGGCTCCATGGCGAGCCCTTCGTCCTCCTCCTCCTCGGGCTCCGTCGCGGTCTCGACCACCGACTCCGGCTTCTCCATGGTGGCGACCCCGCCCCCGTCCTTCTCGGGCTGGGCGGCCGTCTTCGCTCCACCGCCGCTCGGGCCGATGGCCAGGCCGCCGACCTCCGCGCCAATGGGCTCGAGGCCCGGCGTGCGCTCGGCCGCCTGGAGCAGGTCGGCCACCGTGCGGTTGCCGTTGCCCTGCTTGACCAGCCCCTCGGCCAGGCGCCGGGCAATGATCCGCGGATACGTGGCCTTGAGCTCCTCGAGCTTGGCCTCGAACTCCTCGCGGGCCTTCGCCAGCTTGCCCTCGAACTCGGCCTGCACCTCGCCGCCGATCTCGTCGCGCACCCAGTCGGGCACCTCGAGGCCGGCCATCTCCTTCAGCTGGTGCCAGAAGAGGAGGCGCTCCTCGGCCAGCTCCACGATCTCTTTGGAGACGCGGATCCGCCGGAGCTCCTTGTCGGCGTCGTTCACCGCGAAGATGAACGGCACCTTCCCCTCGCGGTCATCAGCGCTCATGGCCACGAACTCGTGGAACGGCACCATGTCGTCGTTCCAGTCGTCCTTCGGGACCGGCTTGAAGTGCTTCTTGAACCGGGTCTCCGTGGCCGCCCAGTCGGCGACGGTGAGGGGCAGCTCCATCCGCTGCTCCTCCCCGTCCTCATCCACATAGCTCAGCTCGTAGAGCGGCCAGACCCCCTGCACGTCCGGGTTGCCGTCGAGGCTCAGGCACTCGGCGATGGAGTCGCCGGCGTCCGGGTCGTAGGTCAGGAACGGGAAAGCCCGGCTCTCCAGCGCGAGCTTCGCCGCTTCCGGCGCCCACTCGTCCGGCAGGCCGTGCTCCACGGGGCACGGTGTGTAGATGTTGATCACGCTCGGGCGCCGCGTCTTCAGCCCCCTGATCAGCCCGCCGATCATGTGGCTGGCCGACGCCTGCGACGTCTGGTGCACGAACGCGCCCCGGTGCGCCATCGCGATGTACGACAGCTCCTTCCGGACCTCCGTCTTCCCGGGGATCGCCCGGCCGAACGGCGACATATCCGCCGACTGGCCGGTGTACGTCCCGGTGCTCGCCTGCCCGCCCGTGTTCGAGTAGACCTGCGTGTCCAGCACGATCACCCGGATCGGCTTCCCGCTCGCCAGCAGCCGCGAGAGGTTCTGGAACCCGATGTCCAGCATGGCGCCGTCGCCGCCGATCGCGAGGATCGGAGGCACCAGGTTGAACTCCTCGTCGGTGAACTGCTTGTAATCGAAGTCCGTGAAGAACTTCTCGTCACTCTGCGGGTCGTAGCTGCCGTCCAGGACCTTCTGCGCGCGGCGGACGGTGACGAAATTGTCGCCCATCTTCCGCATGTGGCCCTCGAAGATGCCGATGGCGATCGACGGGGCGTCCTGGAACAGGTGGTTGACCCAGGGGAACGGGTATGGGTTGAACGGATACGTGCTCCCCCAGACACTCGAGCAGCCGGTGGAGTTGGTGATCCCGGCCGACGCGCGACCGCGCCCGCTCGGGCCCTCCTCGTACCGCCACTTCAGGTCCTTCAGCGCCTTGATCGAGCTGGCGTACCGCTCCAGCTGCTCCCGCTTCTCATCGCTCAGCGGCACGTCCACCCGGCCGCCCTCGGCCACGGCCACCAGGTTGAGGTCCGCGTCCGCCGACAGCAGGTCGCGCGCCTTCTCATCCAGCCCCGCGATCAGCTCGTCGATCTTCGCGACGAACGTCTTCACCCGCGGCTGCATGAGCGCCTCGATGGTCGAGGTCAGCAGGTGGACCGACGTCTTCTCGCCACAGCCCATGCACGAGCCGTCGCCCCCGACCATGCTCCGGTACGTGTCCTTCTTCAGGAGCATGGTCGGCAGCACCCCGATCCCCTCCTCGAGGTCGCGGATGTTGATGTAGCGGTCGTCGGTGTCCGGCAGCTCCTTCCAGAACTCCCAGTTGCGACGCAGCTCCTCGACCTTCTCCTCGTCCTGCTTGACCGTCTTCAGCGCGCCATCCGCGCACACGTCCACGCAGATGTTGCAGCCCTTGCACGCTTCCGGGTTGATGGTGATCGAGAGCAGACCGCCGCTCCCCTTCTCCTTCCCCTCGGGGATGTCCCAGAAGGGCTGGGTCTTGGCCAGCGGGAACTCCGCCAGCACCGGGTAGACGGCGGCGAAGTCGTCGTCCAGCTCCCGACGCTTCTCCGGGTCCCAGTTCAGCTTCGGGACCAGGTTCCTGTAGCCCGCCTTCAGCGTGTCCCCGAAGTTGTCGAAGTCGACGCCGTCGATGACCTTGTGGGTCTCCTTGACCAGGTGCTTGCTCACCTGCTTCAGCCGGTCCAGCGAGCGCCCGTTCTGGGCGTGCCGGATCGCCGTGTCCAGCAGGTCCTCCACGCTGTTGACGAGCCCGGGGATCGCCGAGTCCGGGCACTGCGTCCAGCACTGCGCGCACCCGGTGCACTTCGCCGCCTCGAACTCGGGCACCTCGAAGCGGATGTCCGTCATGTCCCGGATCACGCTCGTGACCGCCGGGATCCCGCTGATCGCCGCGTACGGATCCGCGATCGGCTCCTCGCCCACCCCGTAGACCGAGCACACCTGCTCGTAGAAGCGACCGGGGTTGCCGATTCCGATTTCGGCGGCGGCGACATCCAGGTCGCTCGGGACCTTGGCCACCGGCAGCGATACGTCCGTCCCCGCCGCCTCGGCCGCCTCCACCGGCC
>JBKGZE010000107.1:0-7113 GCA_046545735.1 Gemmatimonadota bacterium
CCTAGAGCGGGATGTTTCCGTGCTTCTTCGGCAGATTCGATTCCTGCTTGTTCTGGAGCACGCCCAGGGACTTGCAGATGCGGACCCGCGTCTGGGCCGGCCGGATCACCGCGTCCACGTAGCCCCGCTTCGCCGCCTCGTACGGGTTGGCGAACCGTTCGGAGTACTCGGCTTCCTTTTCCTTCGTCTTCGCCGCCGGGTCGTCCGCCGCGCGGATCTCCTTGCCGTAGAGGATCCCCACCGCACCCTTCGCGCCCATGACCGCGATCTCGGCGGTGGGCCAGGCGTAGTTGATGTCGCCGCGCAGGTGCTTCGAGCTCATGACGCAGTACGCGCCGCCGTAGGCCTTCCGCGTGGTGATGGTGATCTTCGGGACGGTGGCTTCGGCGTAGGCGTAGAGGAGCTTCGCGCCGTTGCGGATGATCCCGGCGTACTCCTGGGTGGTGCCCGGCATGAAGCCCGGAACGTCCACGAAGGTGACCACGGGGATGTTGAACGCGTCGCAGAAGCGGACGAAGCGGGCCCCCTTCACGGAGGCGTCGTTGTCGAGCACGCCGGCCAGGTGGAGCGGCTGGTTGGCGACCACGCCCACGGGGTATCCATCGTAGCGGGCGAAGCCGATGATCAGGTTCGGCGCCCACCCCTCCTGGATCTCCAGCATCTCGCCGTCATCGACGGTGGAGAGGATGACCTCCCGCATGTCGTACGGCTGGTTGGCGTCCTCGGGGAGGACCATGTTGAGCGCTTCGACATCCCGGTCAGCGGGATCGTCGGTCTCGACGCGCGGGGGCGTGCCCACGTTGTTGGAGGGCATGTACGAGAGCAGGTCCTTCAGCCGCTGGACGGCCTCCTCCTCCGATGGCGCCGCCAGGTGGGCCACGCCGCTCCGCTGGGTGTGGATCGCCGCGCCGCCGAGCGTCTCCACGTCCACGTCCTCGTGGGTGACCGACTTCACCACCTTCGGGCCGGTGAGGAACATGTACGAGTTCCCCTCCACCATGACGGTGAAGTCGGTGAGCGCGGGCGAGTACACGGCGCCACCGGCGCAGGGCCCGAAAATGCCCGAGAGCTGAGGCACGACGCCGCTCACCATGACGTTCCTGAGGAAGATGTCGGCGTAGCCGGCCAGGCTCTCGATCCCCTCCTGGATGCGGGCGCCGCCGGAGTCGTTGAGGCCGATGATGGGCGCGCCGTTCCTGACGGCCATGTCCATCACCTTGACGATCTTCTCCGCCACCGTCTCCGACAGCGAGCCGCCGAAGACGGTGGCGTCGAAGGCGTAGACGTAGACCAGGCGACCATCGATGGTCCCGTAGCCGGTGACCACGCCGTCGCCCGGGATGGTCTTCTCCTCCATCCCGAACTGGTGGCAGCGGTGTTCCTTGAGCATGTCGAACTCCTCGAAGGAGTCCGGGTCCAGGAGCAGCTCGATGCGCTCGCGGGCGGTAAAGCGGCCGCGCTCGTGATGCCGCGCGATCCGGTCCGCGCCGCCCCCCTCCAGAGCCTGCCGGCGCCGCTCGAGGAGCTCCTCGATCTTCACATCCATGGCGTCCATCGGGGCCTCGGGTCGTTCAGACGTTGTAGTAGACCTGGTAGAGCGTCTCGCGGCCCAGCAGCCCGTCGATCTGCTGCTGAACCATCCGGCGCTCCGAGTTGCGGAGCCATTCGTTCCAGTGCTCCATGCTGGCCCACGTGCTGATGACGAGGTACTCCTCGGGGTCATCGGCGTTCATGAGCGTTTCGCCGGACACGTAGCCCGGCTGGGCGAGGGCGAGGGCACGCATCTCGTGCAGGAGCGGCTTGAGCTCATCCGCACTCTCGCTGGGCACACGCCGCAGCAGGATCACCTTGATGACCATGTCACTCTTCGGGTTCGGGGTGGGTGTCGGGCAGCATGCTCCCGTGCGCCGCCAGGGTGCGGTGCAGCTCGAAGCAGCGGCCGAGGTCGTGAGGGATGTGGCCGATGGGGGCTTCCGCCACGTAGCGCCGCAGGTAGTCCCGGTAGGCCGGGTGGGCGCAGTTGTCGATGATTGCACGCGCGCGCTCCAGCGGCCCCTTCCCGCGCAGGTCCGCCAGCCCCTGCTCCGTTACGAGGATCTGGAGCGAGTGCTCGTTGTGGTCCACGTGCGTGGCCATGGGCACGATGGTCGAGATCGCGCCGCCCTTCTGCACGCTGGGGCAGACCATGATGGAGAGGTAGGCGTTCCGGACGAAGTCACCGGAGCCGCCGATCCCGTTCATGAGCTGGGTCCCGGCCACGTGGGTGGAGTTGACGTTGCCGTAGATGTCCGCCTCGAGCGCGGTGTTGATGGCCAGGACGCCGACGCGCCGGATCAGCCCGGGGTGGTTCGACAGCTCCTGGGGTCGCATGACGACCCTCGACCCGAAGAAGTCCATCTCCCGGTAGACCCGCTGCATCTGGGCGTCGCTGAGGGTCAGCGCGCAGGTGGAGGCGCCCAGGAGGCGCCCGGCGGCCATGAGGTCGATCTGCGAGTCCTGCAGGACTTCCGTGAACATGTAGAAGTCCGGGACATCGCTCTCGCCCAGGCCGGCCATCACGGCGTTGGCCACGTTTCCGACGCCCGCCTGGAGCGGGAGGAACTCGTCGGGGATGCGGCCGGCCCGCAACTCATCCAGGAGGAACTGGACCACGTGCCCCGCGATCCGCTCGCTGACCGCGTCCGGCGCGGAGAAGGACCCCACGCCGTCCGGCGCGTCCGTCTCCACCACGCCCACGATCTTGTCCGGGTCCACCGCCATGTACGGCACGCCCATCTTGGAGAGGGGGTGAAAGATGGGGATCGGGCTCCGGTACGGCGGCGGGGGCAGCAGCGCGATGTCGTGCATCTCCCACAGCCGCTTCGAGTGGTGGTGGTTGATCTCCACCACGATCCGCTTCGCGTTCCGCAGGAAAGTCGGCGTGGCGCCCAGGGAGGTGGACAGGTAGATCCGCCCGTCCCGGGTGACGTCCGTCGCCTCCACCACCGCGTAGTCGATGCTCCCGAAGAAGCCGAAGTCGACCGTCTGCGGCACGTGCGAGAGGTGCATGTCCACGAACTGCGTTTCCTGCGCGTTGATCCGCCGGCGCAGCGGCTTCGACGACTGGTAGGGCGTGCGCCAGGCGATGGCGTCCGCCTCCGCCAGCGCGTCATCGAAGTCCTCGCCCGTGGACGCGCCCGTCAGGATCCGCAGCTGGAACGGGTCGCCCGCGGCGTGCAGGCGACGGGCCTTGGCCGCCAGCGCCGTCGGCACGGCCTTGGCCGCCCCTGCGGGGGTGAACCCGGAAAAGCCGACCGTCATCCCGTGCTCGATCGGATCGGCCGCCTCGTCGGCCTCGAGCGTGGGAAAGGGGTAGCTCATGACCCGGAGGCGCGCCCCGGCTCGCAGAGCTCCGTCAACACGCCGCCCGTGCTCTTCGGGTGCAGGAACCCGATCATCGCCCCGTGCGCACCCGGCCGCGACGTCTCGTCGATCAGCCGGATCCCCTTCTCCTTCAGCTCCCGCAGCCGCTCGTCGATGTCCGCCACCGTGTACGCGACGTGGTGCACGCCCTCGCCTCGCTTCTCCAGGAACCTGGCGATGGGGGAGTCCTCCGCCGTCGGCTCCAGCAGCTCCAGGCGGACGGGCGCGTCGTCCGGCCCGAGCCGGTAGAACGCCACCCGCACCTTCTGCGACGGGACCTCTTCGGTTCCCTCGTACGCCGCACCCAGCACGTCCTCGTAGTACTCCCGGTGCTCGCTCAGCGATCGCACCGCGATCCCGATATGGTTGATTCCGCTCGCTTCGATCATTCCAGTTCCCTATCCGTTCCTGCGACGCCGCCTCCGCGCGGCATGGATACTCGCACGTCGCCCGAGGTTCCGCTGTCAGGAAACCCGGGAGTTCGGGGCGGGGATATCCCTGACGCGACGGGCCCCGAGCCGTGTGCCGCGGCGGTCATCGCACCCTGGTTCCCGGCGTGCACCGCAGCCTGGTTCCCGGCGGGCACCGGGCGGCAGGAACTGCCGCAGGATCGGAGCTTGCACAGCGGCCCGGGCACAGACGATCAGCCCGGGACGGCCGGGCCCGGCCGGCTCATCGGCGGCGGTACCACCGTCGGACCAGGGGCAGCTCGAAGAGGGCGGCGGAGATGGCGGTGAACAGAGCCACGCCGGCGAGGATCGCGACCATCCGGGCGTGCGGCTGATCGAGGGCGATCCGGATGTCCCGGATCGCGAGCAGCGTGCGGAGCCACTCGAGTGCGCCCAGGCCGAGAATGAGCTGGAAGACGCGGGGCACCCACCACCGCCGGAGTCCGAGGAGCGGGATGATGACGATGAGCACGACCACGACGGCGAGATGGCCGCCACGCAGGAAGTGGGCGGCCAGGACCAGCGTGCTCAGGACGGTCGGGACCACGGCGAGCGCGGTCATGCGCCCGCTCCGCCCGCCGATCGGGTTTTCGATCGCATCGCCATTGACTCCAGTCGTGCGTCGGTTCGCGCCCGGCATGGAAGGTAGCGGATTCCGGACGACGTCGCTGGCCCCGCGCCACCCGGCCCGGAGGCCGTCGTGACCGAATGGTTGACCGGGCTCGATCCCGTCCTGCAGGCCGGGCTCGCGGGCATCTTCACCTGGTCCATGACCGCCGCCGGGGCCGCCATCGTCCTGCTCTACCGCGACTTCCCGCGATCGATCCTGGATGCCATGCTCGGCTTCGCCGCCGGGGTCATGATCGCCGCCAGCTTCTTCTCCCTCCTCCTCCCGGCGGTGGAGATGGCGGAAGCGGCGGGGTCGCCGCCCTGGCTGCCGGCCAGTGTCGGGTTCCTGGCCGGCGCCGCGTTCCTGCGCGTGGCCGACGCCGTGATCCCGCACCTCCACCCGTTCCTGCCTGTCTCCCGGGCCGAGGGCATCCCCACCCGCTGGCGGCAGGCGACGCTCCTCGTCCTCGCCATCACGCTCCACAACATCCCCGAAGGGCTCGCCGTTGGCGTCGGGTTCGCCGCGGCCCACATGGACCTCGGGGGCGCGGGCGTGGCCACCATGGCCGGCGCCGTCGCCCTCGCCATCGGGATCGGGCTCCAGAACTTCCCCGAAGGCGCCGCCGTCTCCATGCCGCTGCGCGAGATCGGCGTGTCGCGCCGGAAGAGCTTCTGGTATGGCCAGCTCTCCGCCGTGGTCGAGCCGCTGGCCGCCGCCATGGGCGCGGCCGCCGTCCTGTTCATCCGGCCGCTCCTCCCCTACGCGCTGGCGTTCGCGGCCGGCGCCATGATCTACGTGGTGGTGGAGGAGCTGATCCCCGAGTCCCAGCAGGAGTCGCGGACCGACCTCGCCACGTCCGGCACCATCGTGGGATTCACCATCATGATGCTGCTGGACGTGGCGCTCGGGTAGGCGGCCGTCACGCCGTCGCCCGTCGCTCGAGCAGGTCGGCCCCGATCTCCCGCAGCCCTTCCAGCAGCGCCGCCAGGTGCCGCGCTTCCGTGGCGGGATTCATCAGCGTGACCCGCAGAACGCGCTGGTCGCCGAGCACGGTGGTGGTGATCCAGCCACGGCCGGAGGCGTTGTAGCGCTCGCGGAGCTCCTTCTGCACCGCGTCCACCCGCTCTCCGCCGCTCGTCCGCAGGTCGCCGGGGAGCCAGCGGAAGCAGAGGATGTTGGACTCCGGGTCGTGGGCGGGCTCGAAGTCGTCGGCCGCGGTCAGGAGGTCGTGGAGCGCGCGGGTGTTCTCCACCGTCCGCTCCTGGAGCCGCGCGAAATGGTCGAGACCGTAGTGCTCCAGGGCCACCCAGAGCTTGAGGGCATCGAATCGCTTCGAGCACTGGAGCGTCCGCTGGCCGATGTCCCGCGAGCGGGTCTCGCCCGGCCGCGGGTGGAAGAGGTACGGCGCGCTCTGGTCGAACGCCGCGTCCAGCCGCGCCCGGTCCCGGACCAGCACGGCGCTGGCCGAGATCGGCATGAACATCATCTTGTGCGGGTCCCACGAGATCGAGTCCGCCCGCTCGATCCCACGAAGCCGGTCCCGCAGCCGCGGGCTGGCCAGGACCGACGCGCCGTGGGCGCCGTCGACGTGGAGCCAGACGCCCTCGGCCGCCGCCACGTCGGCGATCGCGTCCAGGTCGTCGAACAGCCCGGAGGCCGTGCTCCCCGCCGTCGCCACGATGGCCATGGGCACGCGCCCGGTCGCCCGCGCGCCCGCCATGGCTTCCCGAAGCGCGTCCACGTCCATCCGGTACCCGCGCTCCGGGACGGGCACCAGCGCGTCGGCACCCAGACCCATCACCCCGAGCGCCCGCTCCACCGAGTAGTGCGACGACGCCGCCGCGAAGACCGCCGCGCCCTCCGCCCGCTTCGCGCCCGCCCGCCACGCGTCGGGGAACACCGCCGCCCGCGCCGCCAGCAGCGCCGTCAGGTTGGCCACGCTCCCGCCCGAGACCAGCGTGCCGTCCGCCTCCGCAGGGAAGCCCACCAGCTCCCGCATCCAGCCGACGACCCGCTCCTCCACCACCGTCCCCGTCGGCGACATCTCCCACACCGCCACCGACTGGTTCAGCAGACTCGCCAGCGCGTCCGCCAGAGCCGCGTGCGGCAGCGGCGGCGCCACCTGATGCCCCAGGTACATGGGGTGCGCCAGGTGGATCGCGTCCGCCACAACACGGTCCCACACGTCCGACCAGACCTCCTCCTCCGGCCGCCCCGAACGGGGCAGCGGGTCGTCGAACCCGGCCGCCAGGTCCGCCGCCGCCCGAGGCGTCGACACCGGCCGCGTCTCCACCCGCTCCAGGTACTCCGACATCCGCTCCAGCAGCCGCGCGCCCGCGCGGCGGAATTCCTCGACCTCGTGACCCATGGACTATCCCCTCCCGTAACGTTGCGTCCGCCGGGAAGCTAGCCGGCCGGGAGGCGCGCGTCAGGGGCACGCACGCACAGAGGGAGAAGCGCGCAGAGGCACGGAGGTATGGCGGCACAAGGGCTCGGCCTGACGCCCGCCGGGGTGTACGTCCGGTTGCTGCGGTCCCTATATTCTACGGTATGACAGCCATTTTCTTTCATCCGGCGGTGATGGTCCTGGCGCTGCTGCTCGCGGCGGCGCTGGGTGCGGTGATCGGGTACATGCTTCGGGGGTGGCACGAC
>JBKGZE010000108.1:0-7093 GCA_046545735.1 Gemmatimonadota bacterium
ACTCGGAATACTACGTGGCCGTGGCGAGCGGCGGCGTGTGGAAGACCACGAACGCCGGCACCACGTTTAGTCCGATCTTCGACAGTCAGGGCTCGTACTCCATCGGCGTCGTGACGTTGGATCCGAACAACCCGCACACGGTGTGGGTCGGGACCGGCGAGAACAACGCGCAGCGGGCCCTCGGGTACGGGGACGGCGTGTACAAGTCGATGGATGGCGGCAAGAGCTGGAAGAACGTGGGGCTGGAGAACAGCGAGCACATCGGCGCCATCCTGGTGGACCCGCGGGACTCGGACGTGGTGTACGTGGCGGCCCAGGGCCCGGTCTGGAGCGCCGGGGGCGACCGCGGCCTGTACAAGACCACGGACGGCGGCGACACGTGGGCGAAGGTGCTGGACATCAGCGAGCACACGGGCGTGAGCGACCTGGTGATGGACCCGCGGGACCCGGACGTGCTGATCGCGGCGGCGTGGCAGCGGCGGCGTCACGTCTGGACGCTGGTCTCCGGCGGGCCGGAGTCGGCACTGTACAAGAGCACCGATGGCGGCGCGACGTGGAACAAGCTGACGCGCGGGCTGCCGAGCGGGGACGTGGGCCGCTACGGGCTGTGCATGTCGCCGGCGAACCCGGACTACGTGTACGCGGTGGTGGAGGCCAAGAACGGCGAGGGGTTCTACCGCTCGACGGACCGGGGGGCGAGCTGGCGCAGGGTGAACGACTGGAGCAGCCGGGGCAACTACTACCAGGAGCTGATCTGCGACCCGGTGGACCCGGAGCGGGTGTTCGCCATGGACACCTACACCCGGATCACGACCGATGGCGGCAGCACGCTGAACCGGTTCCCGAACCCGAACCGGCACGTGGACGACCATGCCCTCTGGATCGATCCGGCCGACACGCGCCACATGATCATCGGCGGCGATGGCGGCGTCTACGAGACCTTCGACGACGGCTCGACCTGGAACTACAAGGAGAACCTCCCGGTCACGCAGTTCTACAAGGTGGTCCTCGACACCTCGGAGCCGTTCTACAACGTCTACGGCGGTACGCAGGACAACTGGTCGCTGGGCGGTCCGTCGCGGACGCTGGCGCGGGAGGGGATCAGCAACGAAGACTGGATCGTCACGAACGGCGGTGACGGGTTCGAGAGCGCCGTGGACCCGACGGACCCGAACATCGTCTACGCCCAGAGCCAGTACGGGAACCTGGTCCGGTACGACCGGAAGAGCGGCGAGTCGACGTTCATCCAGCCGCAGCCGACGGAGCCGGGCGAGGCGCTGCGGTGGAACTGGGATGCGCCGCTGCTGATCAGCCCGCACTCCCACACGCGGCTCTATTTCGCCGCGAACAAGCTGTTCCGGAGCGATGACCGTGGCGGCAGCTGGACGGCCATCAGCGGCGACCTCAGCCGCGGCATCGACCGGAACGAGCTGCCCGTCATGGGCCAGGTCTGGGGTATGGACGCCGTCGGGAAGAACGCGTCCACCAGCATCTACGGCAACATCGTCACGATCACCGAGAGCCCGGTCCAGGAGGACCTGCTCTACGCGGGCACGGACGACGGGCTGATCCACGTGACCGACGACGTCGGCGGCGAGTGGACGCGCTATGACGAGTTCCCAGGCGTCCCGGACCGGACGTACGTGAACATGGTGCTCGCGTCCAACCACGACGCGAACACGGTCTACGCCGTATTCAACAACCACAAGAACGGCGACTTCAAGCCGTACATCCTGAAGAGCACGAACCAGGGCCGGAGCTGGCGCTCGATCGCGGGCGACCTCCCGGAGCGAGGCAACCTCTACGCCGTGGCCGAGGACCCGGTCGATCCGAACCTGCTCTTCGTGGGCACGGAGTTCGGCGCGTATTTCACCAAGGACGGGGGCGAGCACTGGTTCGAGCTGGCGGGCCTGCCCACCATCGCCGTGCGTGACCTGGCGATCCAGGAGCGGGAGAACGACCTGGTCCTGGCCACCTTCGGGCGCGGCTTCTGGGTCCTGGACGACTACACCCCGCTTCGCTACACCAACGGCGACGTGCTGGCGCAGGACGCCCACATCTTCCCGGTCCGCGACGCGCTGGCGTACATCCAGCAGCGGCGGGGGCGGGAGTACCAGGGCTCCACGTACTTCTGGGCGGAGAACCCGCCGTACGGCGCGGTGTTCACGTACTACGTGAAGGACGGGGTCCGGACGCTCGAGCAGCAGCGCCAGGCCGCCGAGCGGGAGGCCCGGAGGGCCGGGGAGCCCGTGCCGTATCCGTCGTTCGAGGAGATGCGGGCGGAGGACAACGAGGAGACGCCGTACCTGGTCTTCACGATCACCAAGCCGAACGGCGAGGTGGTGCGCCGGCTGACGACGCGGGCCCGCGGCGGGATCAACCGCATCGCGTGGGACCTCCGCTACACGGCGACGGCGCCGGTGAATGCGAACGGCAGGTTCAACCCGTTCGGGCGCGTGCCCACCGGGCCGCTCGTGGCGCCCGGGACGTACCAGGTGTCGCTGTCGAAGGTGGTGGACGGCGTGGCCTCGGAGCTGACCGGCCCGGTCTCGTTCGAGGTCGTCCCGCTGAACAACGCAACGCTGCCCACGGATGACCGCGAGGCGCTCCTCGCCTTCCAGCTCGAGATCGACGCCCTCATGGGTGAGGTGCGGACGGCCGGGCAGAAGATGAGCGAGATCGGCGGCCGGCTCGCCAACGTGCGCGAGGCCGTGAAGCGGGCGGGCCCGGTTCCGCTCGACGTGCTGGCCGATGCCCGCGCGTTGCAGGCGGAGCTGAACGAGATCTCGATCGCGCTGAATGGCGACCGGAGCGTGGCGTCGCGGGAGTTCGAGACGCCGCCGTCGATCGGGCAGCGTGTGCAAGTGGCCATGCGGTCGTCGTACTCGTCGACATCCGCGCCGAGCGAGCTGCAGCGCGAGCAGCTACGCCTGGCGGAGCAGGAGCTCCGGGCGGTGATGCCGCGGATCGACGCTCTCATGGATCGGGCCGAGGACCTCCAGTCCCGGATCGAGGCGATGGGCGCGCCGTACATGCCGTAGCGCGCCGCACGGACGCCCGGCGGATGCGGCGGCTCGACCGCCCGCATCCGCGAGCGACGCCCCCGGGGAGGCCGCGGCCTTCCCGGGGGCGTCTCGCCGTACTGCCGGTCCCGGCCTGGTCGCTACCCGGGCCAGATGGCCTGCATATCCTGCGGCATCTGCTGGCGCGCGTGCCGCACCTGGCCCTCGGCCATGCGCTCGGTGAGGAGCTCCAGAACGGCCGTGGCCGCCGCGCCGAGGTCCGCCGCGGGGGTGAACCGGTCGCCCAGGCTCTCGCGCACGGCGTCGAGGAAGTCCTCCACGGTCTTGCGGTCCTTGTTGGGCGCCAGGGCGGGGCGCCACCCCTCGTAGTAGAACCCGCGGACCAGCATGGGCAGCTCGGAGGCGAAGTGGGCCGCTTCCTCCACCGTCAGCCGATCACGAACGGCGTGCAGCACCGCGCGCATGTGGCTGTACGCCTGCTGCTCGGTCTCGAACGGCCCCTTCGAGCGGAGTGCCTTGAGCCACTCGTGGGTCTCCTCGAGCGTGTGGTTCAGCGCCGTGACTTCCGTCTGTGGCATGGGTGTGCCTCCCTTCGTCGAGATACGCAGTCCTGGACTGCGTTCGACGGTGCAGATGACGTTCCAGCGTCCGGCGCGGCGCGGGTCGGGTCAGTGGAATACGGGCTCGCCGCCCGGGTCCGTCGGAGGCGGCTGGTGCGGCGCTTCGTCCACGCGGAGCGGGACTTCGCGTTTGAGGTCGCCATCGACCCAGACCAGCGCGTTGTGGCTGCCTGTCTTGCGGATGGGGAGGTCGGCGAGCCGGATCACGTGGTTCACCGAGATGGGCTGGCCGGGCGGTCCGCCCCGTGGCGTGAAGGTGCCGTTGATGTCGAAGAGCGGCTCGCCGTCCGGGTCCGCGAGCTGAATCCGGAGTGTGTGCTCGGTGTTCAGTTCGGCGAACTGAGCCTCGAGGCGGATGACGAGCTGCATGGGCGGGAAGCGGGAGGGCAGCTGCCGGGTGAAGACCCGGTCGAAGATGCCCATGACGTTCAGCTTCCCCTCGCGGCTGACGTTGGCGTAGTCGGCGAGCACGGCGAACGTGACCTGCATCAGAAGACCTCCAGGCGTCCGCCATCGACGTCCCGCAGCAGCCGGCGCACACGGGTCCAGACGTCCTGGATCTCGTTTCGCGTGAGCCCCAGCTGGATCCGGTCGCCCTCCCGGCGGACCCCGCGGTTGCGGCTCATGGCCTCTGTCGGCGGCACGGACTCGAGCCGGCCGTCCGGCAGGATCCGGAGCTCGGCGACGGTTTCGAGCCGGCGGATCAGCTCCTCCTCCGTCACCTCCCGGAGCCGCTGGATGGTGGCGGCCGGGACCCGGTCCACCTGGAGCCGACGCCAGTGGAAGCCGCGGTCGCTCTCCAGACTCGAGAACGCGATGCCGTTGTCGACGGAGAAGACCCTCGGCGTTTTCGGATCGGTGCAGATCAGGTAGTTCCCCAGGTTCGCGTCCGAGTGGCGAATGAGGTAGGTGAGGATGTTGAAATTGGCGAAATGGCGTGCGTACACGCTGTCCGCCTCGAACCGGTCGCGATCCCAGAACTCGTCAGGCGAGACGTTGAAGAGCCAGTAGCTCAGAGCCACCAGAACGGACTCGGTATGGCGGAAGGTGGGACGCACGCGCGGGACCAGCTCGCGGTGTCGGTCGATGGAAACCGGGCGGATGACGGCGGGCGGTACCACGTACTCACCCTCGGTGAGGAAGAGCTTCTGCAGCTCGTACGCCCCCAGTTCGTACCGCGGCACGTTGTTGAACGCCTCGCCGCCCGGTGGCGCCGGCGCCCATTTCGTCAGCAGCAAGGTCCCGTCCGGGTACGACAGGGCCACGCGATTGGTCCGCTCGTCCTCGAAGCCGCGTGAGGCTCGGACGTCCAGCACCTGGAACGGGCTGCGGGCCAGCAGCCGCTCGATGCTGTCCACGGGCAGCTGCACGCAGGCGTCCTGGGCCCGACCGGGTGCCGGTGTGGTGGCCAGAACGAGGATCGCGGCGAGGATGGTGGTTCCGCGCACGGGGCACCTCCTGGGTCGCTCGGGTGTCACGAGTGCCGGCGTCATATGGCGCCATCCGGCGCCCGCATTCCGGCGGGTCCGGTTGCCTTCGCCTCCGCGGGGAGGCGGACCGGCAGCTCGATGGTGAAGGTGGTTCCACGCCCCAGCTCGCTCTCGACCATCAACCGGCCCGCGTGACGATCGACGATCTGACTCGTGATCAGCAGCCCCATCCCCATTCCCATCCGGGTGCCCTTCGTCGTGAAGCCGGGGTCGAAGATCCGGTCCACGTTCTCTGGGGGGATACCGACTCCGGTATCCGAGACCTGGATCACCACGCGGTCCCCCTCGCGGCGGGTCCGGATGGTGACCGTGCCGTTCCCGGGGATGGCCTGGGCCGCGTTCACGATCAGGTTCATGAAGACCTGGTGGAGCTGGTTGGGATAGCACTCGACCCGGGGCAGGTCGCCGTAGTCCCGGACCACCTGCACGTGGCCCCTCAGCTCGTGATTCAGGATGGCGAGGGTGCTCTCGATCCCCTCGTGCAGGTCCACCAGGTCGAGCTCCGAGCGGTCCACACGGCCGAACGTGCGGAGGCTGTCCACGATCTTGACCATCCGGTCCACCGCCATGTTGTTCGTGGACGTGACCCCGTCGATGGCCTTCACGATCCGCCGCACGTCCTGGAGCTCGTGCTCGTCCACCACCTCATCCTCCAGGATGACCTGGAGCCGCTCGAGGGCCCGGTGGATCGTGTCGTGGTTGCTGTGCAGCGCGCCCAGCGGCGTGTTGATCTCGTGCGCGACACCGGCGATGAGGTTGCCGAGCGACGCGAGCTTGGCGGAGCTGACCAGCTCCGCCTGGGCGTTGCGCAATTGCTCGTACGCCTCCTCCAGCTCCCGGTGCGACTGGCGCACGTCCTCCGGCATCTCCCGCAGCCGCTCGTTCGCGGCCACCAGCTGCCGGCTCTGCCGGCGCCCCGCTTCGGCGTACCGACCCACGACGGTGGAGAGGCCCACGATCACCGAGGCCGATACGAAGAATGCGCCCAGGGCGTAGCGCGGGTCGGCGTAGTCCGGGTCGATGGCGGCGAAGAGGGCGCCGGTGGGTACGAACCCCACCGCCTCACCGAAGATGAGTGCGCCGGATGCGAGCACGGCGAGCACCGACCCCATGGTCCCCCAGAGCCCCGGGTAGAGCATGTTCCACTCGATGGCGGGGAAGAGGAGGAAGAGGGTGGCGAGCCAGCTGCTGGCGCCGATGTAGTGGGCGAGCCAGGCGGCGACCAGCACTTCGACGGAGAAGAGGGCGAAGCGGATGGGAAAGAAGATGGCGCTATGGCGGTGCCCGGCCAGCCAGTGGATGACGCCCGCGGCCAGGAACACCCATCCGAGCGTCAGTCCGAAGAAGCGCCAGGTCAGGGGGAGCCCGAGTCCCAGGGTGATGATGGCCCCGAGCGTGAGCGTCCACGCCGCCACGGCGATCCGGGCCCGGATGGGCCGATACAGCGCCTCCTGGGTGCCGTCGACTCCCGGCGGCAGCGCGATCCGGCGACCGGTGCTCACAGGAACGCCTGGACGAGCCGTCTCCGGATCTCTCGGAGCTCCTCGTGGGCGCCCTCGAGCGCCTGGACCCGGCGGTCGAGCTCGTTGAACAGCGTGGAGCGCTCCACCCCGTTGCGGATCACCAGCTTGAGGTGCTCGTTGTTCCAGGGCTTCTCGAGGTAGTAGTACAGCCCCGCCTCGTTGATGGCCCGGATCGCGTTCTCCTTGTCCGCGTATCCCGTGAGCAGGATCCGGGTGGCCTCAGGGTTCTTCTCGCGGAAGTGACGCAGGAAGGTGATCCCGTCCATTTCGGGCATCATGAAATCGGCGATCACGACATTGACCTGGTCGGTGTGGGCGTCCTCGAGCGCCCGGGTGGGCGCGGTGAACGTCAGGATCCGGTAAGACGTTTCGAGCTCGAGGAAGCTCCGGAGCGCCGTCGCGACCATCTCCTCGTCGTCGACGACCAGAATCGTGGG
>JBKGZE010000109.1:0-7082 GCA_046545735.1 Gemmatimonadota bacterium
GACGACGGTGTGCCCTACGCTCGCCCCATCCGCGGCGCCGACGCCTCCGTCCGGGAGCTGGGCCCCGATCACCTGCGCGCCTTCCACGACGAGCGCTACCGCGCCGGCTCCACCGCCCTGGTCGTCACCGGACAGATGGACCTGGAGGCCGCCCGCGACGCCGCCCGCGAGCATTTCGGCGACTGGCGCGGCGAGCCCGCCCCGGCGCCGGACTTCGACGTCCGGCCGCGCTCGGAGGGCGCCGTCGTGCACATCGTGCATCGCCCCGGCTCCGTCCAGTCCGAGATCCGGCTCGGCCATGTGGGCGTCGAGCGCCGCCACCGGGACTACTTCCCGCTCCTGGTCATGAACACTATCCTGGGCGGCGCCTTCACCAGCCGGCTGAACATGAGCCTGCGGGAGCGGCACGGGTTCACCTACGGCGCCCGCAGCGCCTTCGAGTTCCGCCGTCGACCCGGCCCGTTCACCGTGGACGTGGCCGTGGCCAGCGACGTGACCGGCCGCGCCATCGAGGAGGCGATGAAGGAGATCGGCCAGCTCCGGGAGGACGGGCCCACGCGTGAGGAGCTCGACAGCGCCCGCGACTACCTCCGCGGCGTGCTCCCCCTCCGCCTCCAGACCACCTCCGCCCTGGCCGCCCGCCTGGCCGGGCTCGCCGTCTTCGACCTCCCCGCCGACTACTTCCAGCACTATCGCGATCACATCGCCGAGGTCACGGGCGAGGAGGTGCACCGCGTGGCCCGGGAGGCTGTCCGGCCCGAGGCCATGGCCCTCGTCGTCGTCGGCGACGCCGAACAGATCGAGGAGCCCATCCGCGCCCTCGGCATGGGCGAGATCCACGTCCACGAGTCGCTCCCGTGAGCGCCCGGCGACCGGACCCGCCCCGCCCGCCCGACGAGCGCCCGGAGATCGACGCCGACCCCCACGGCTCCCCCCTGGTCGACGCCGAGGCCGCCGGCCGCATCGGCGCCGAGAAGCCCGGCCAGCTCGGGACGCGGCTCATCCACGATGGCCGCATCGTCCACCTCTCCGTCGACCACGTCCGTTATCCCGACGGCTCCGACGGCGAGCTCGAGCTCGTCCGACACTCCGGCGCCGCCGCCGTCGTCCCTGTCCTCGGAGACCCCGACGCCACCGGGCCCCGCGATCCCGACCCCGAGATCGTCCTCCTCCGGCAGTTCCGCTACGCCGCCGGCGGCGACATCTACGAGATCCCCGCCGGTCGGCCGGACCACCCAGGCGAGCCGTGGGAGGACGTGGCCCACCGCGAGCTCGAGGAGGAGACCGGGTACGTCGCCCGCAGCATGCGTCGCCTCACCACCATCTACACCACCCCGGGCTTCACCGACGAGCGCATCCACCTGTTCAGCGCCACCGGCCTCTCCCGCGGCGAAACCAGCCTCGACGACGACGAGTTCGTCGAGGTCCTCGCCCGCCCCGTCTCCGAGGTCCTCGAGATGATCCACGACGGGCGTATCGTCGACGCCAAGTCCCTCGCCGCCCTCCTCTACTTCGCCACCTTCCAGACCTAGCGCAGCGCGCGACCGCGCCACGTCGCCGCGCCGGAACCCGGCCGATCGCGATTCCCGGCGTTCGGCCCCGGCCCCGTTTTGCCGCTAACAATAACTGTATTGACTTTCCGCGGACCCGCGTGAATCCTTGTCTGTTCGCGCCGCGGGCTCCCCCCGACGCCCGGGGACGCGAACACCACGCCTGTCCCTTGGCTCCCGCGCGCAGACCTGTAACGGACGAGGGATCAATGCGCCGGACACTCTCCCTGGCGGCTGGCAGCACCACGCGCACCCGAATGGCGGCGGCGTGGCGCCGGTCCCGGTCCCGGACCGCCGCGCCGGCCCTTGCGCTGGCCTTTCTCCTTCTGCTGTCGGCGTGCGAGGAGGGCGGGAATGCGGGCGATCCGCTGGCACCCGACCCGGCGGCCCGTGAGCTGAGCGACGGGAACGACGGTGGAGACTACGACGGCTTCGTCTGGCTGCCGCCGCTGGTGAACATGGCGGACCGTGGCGGGCAGGAGCCGGTGCCGGGGCTCGCCCCGCGGGTGGTCATCTGCGAGGTGGTGCAGGACGTGGGCGGCTGGTACTGCGGTGAAGTGATCCGCGCGTTCGAGCCGGGCGGAGTGGTCTACGACGAGGACCACTACAAGGTCGAGTGGGACACCGGGGCCCCGGACTACGCGTTCGAGCCCTCCCTGGACCTGGACGACCCGGAGAACGTGTACCGGATCTCGGTCCACCTCGGGTCCAGGCTGCTCGGCTTCGCGGACGTGGCGCTGGGCGAGACCGGCGGGGCCGCGAAGAAGCTCACGTCGGACGGGGTCGTGGGGATCAAGCACGGCCGCACGATGCCGCTCAACTTCTTCCTGGGTACGGGCCTCGAGGAGGATCTCTGCGGCGACGGCTACGACTGTCGCATCGGCACGGCGTACCACGATCAGGACAACGCGTTCATCACGCGCGATGGCGACGCGGCGCTCTTCCTTCCGGCGACGGCGCTCCCCGAGGGCGGCCCGTACACGGTGCTGATCCGGGAGCTCCCGGCCTCCGAGTGCGAGTTTGCGTTCCCGGCCGACCTGCCGGCGGGCTCCACCCTTCCGGAGTTCCCGGCCTGCTACGAGTACACGCTCGACCCGGACCCCGTGCTCACGGATTTCGCCACGGTGGGGCAGTGCGTCGACCGTGGCGCGGTGGCCGCCTACGAGGGCGTCACGGACCCGGACGCGCTGGTGGTGGAGGAGCGAATCGACGAGCTCCAGCTCGGCGCCCGGCATTCGGCCGACGCGGCGGAGCGTCCGGCCGGGGTGGCCGAGTACGAGCTGCTCGAGAACGTGCCCGCCCCCCTGCCGCTCTCGTGCGACGACTACGAGGCGGGCCCGGCCTCGACGGGCGTGGCCGCCATTGTCCGGGGCGTGACGCGGAGCCTGACGGAGCTGTTCGTGGGGAGAGCGGCGTATGCCGGTCACATCGGGCTCGGGGGCGCGGCCCGGGAGCTCTCCATCGTGCAGTGGGTCGATCCGGGCTTGCGGATCGCGGGCTTCGACAGCGACCGCGGCGGCTTCATCTCGCCGCTCGGCCAGCCGCTCTCGGACGCGCTGGATCTCCTGGTCGCCGAGTACGGCTACGTGACCCGGTCCA
Organism: Gemmatimonadota bacterium; assembly: GCA_046545735.1. Lineage (GTDB taxonomy): Bacteria > Gemmatimonadota > Gemmatimonadetes > Longimicrobiales > RSA9 > JAWVYT01. The sequence continues at coordinate 3,150 of JBKGZE010000109.1, forward strand.
CGGCCGACAGCCTGCAGCGTCCCGGGGTGCTCGCCGCGCCGGACGCCAGCGACGTGGCCCCGCTGCTTCACGAGCACATCGACCTGGTGCTCATCGGCACGGTGGAGACCAACACCGGCGCCATCGAGCCGCTCGACCCCGCGTACGAGCAGCCCGCGCTGGCCACCTTCGTCGACGCCGGCGGGTGCGCCATCCTGCTGCCCGACAACGACACCTTCGGTGGCGCGGGCACAGACGTGGTGAACGAGAGCCTGCTCGATCCGTTCGGACTCGACATCACCGGAACCCTGGGCGGTCAGCAGACGGCCGTAGTGACGGCCGCCGGCACAACACACCCGGCCACGGCGGGTATCACCAGCTTCCTGCAGAATTTCCCCGGCTGGTTCGATGGCACCGGCGGCGGGACAATCCTCGCGGAGAACCCGGGCGGCCCGGCCATGGTGGCCATCGCGGGCGGGCAGGGGAGCTACGGGTCGTCGGGCCCGGTGTTCGCCTTCAGCGACGCCAACCAGTTCTTCGGCACGGCGTACGCCGGGAAGCTCGGCACCGTGAGCAACCAGCAGCTGTTCGTGCAGACCGTGGCGGCCTGCGGCACCGAGCCGCCGGCGCCGGCGCCGGAGTGAGGTGATGAGCACGTTCCGGGATCTGCGTCAGCGGCGGTTCGTCCAGTACATGATCGGCTACCTGGCCACGGGGTGGGTCATGGTCGAAGTGGTCTCGCAGCTGACCGATCACGGGGTGCTCCCCGGCCTGGCCTACCGCCTCGCGTGGCTCTGGTTCCTGGGCGGACTCCCGGCGGCGGCCCTGGTCGCGTGGCACCACGGCGAGCAGGGGAAGCAGCGTGCCCCCCGGTCGGAGGTCGCGCTCCTGCTCGTGATCGTGCTGACCCTGGTCGGCTTCAGCGTCCGGAGCGTGAACACCGAGCTGGAGACGCGGCGGGCCGTAGCCGGGGCCCTGGAAGGCGACCTGCCCCCCGAGCGCCTGGCGGTCCTCTACCTGGACGACGAGAGCCGCCAGGACACGCTCCGGCACCTGGCGGACGCGTTCACCGAGGACCTGATCACCGCACTGAGCCGAGTACCCCAGCTCCAGGTGGTGAGCGCGGGCGGCGTCCGCGCGTGGCGGGGCGCAGCCGACCTCGACGTCCCCGCCATTGCGGCGACGCTGGGCACCGGAACAGTGGTGACGGGCAGCGTCCGCGAGGCCGGCCAGGGTGTGGCCGTGGACCTGGCGCTGGTGGACGGGGCCAGCGGCGCCGTGTTCCGTCGCACCAGCCTGGAAATCCCTCTCTTCGTCTTCATCGAGGGCGGGACCCGCATCGCGCGGGAAACCGCCGAGCTGCTCCGCGAGCGCCTGGGCGAGGAGGTGCGGCTGAAGGAGAGCCGGGCCGAGACGGACCACACCATGGCCTGGAGCGACCTGCAGCGGGCGCAGCGGTTCATGAGCGAAGCGGCTCACGCGCTGGAGCACGCCCGCGACCCCGGCGGCGCCGACGGTCTGTACGAGCGGGCCGACTCCCTGCTCACCCGGGCCGCGGCCCGGGATACCGCCTGGGTCCGTCCCGTGGCGTTCCGGAGCGAGGTGGCATACCGCCGCGCCCGGATCCCCGCGCAGCTGAGCGCGGGACTCTCCCACACGGTCGCCGCGATCCGTCACGGCGAGGAGGCCGTGGCCCGCGACGCCAGCGACGCCCACGCGCTGGAGGCCCGCGGCACCGCGCTCTACTGGCGCTGGCTCGCCGATCCGGCGCTGGAGCCGCCCGCCCGCGACGCTCTCTTCCGTCGCGCCCGCGACGACCTGGAGGGCGCCGTCGCCCGCGATCCGGGGCGGGCCAGCGCCTACGCCACCCTCTCCCACCTCTACTACAACGATCCCGAGGCCCCGGGGCTCACCGCGGTACTGGTCACCGCGCAGCGCGCGTGGGAGGAGGACGAGTTTCTCGAGAGCGCCGAGCAGGTGCTCTGGCGCATCCACACCGCTGCCCTGGACATCGGCCAGTTCGGACCCGCCGTGTCAGCCTGCCACGACGGTCGCCAGCGGTTCCCCCGGTCCGCCCGGTTCCAGACCTGCCGCCTCCGCCTCATGGCAACGCCCGCGCTCGAGCCGGACGTCCACGACGGATGGGCCATCGTCGCCGCCGTCGACAGCCTCGCCGGCGAGCATGACCGTCGCTACCTGAACGTGGACAACCGCCTGTTCATGGCCCTCGTGCTCGACGCCGCCGGGATGGCCGACAGCGCCCGGGCCGTGCTCGAGCGCGCGTCCCGCGATGCCGATGACCCGCACCTGGACCCCCACCGCGACCTCTGGCTCCGCGAAGCCATCGTCCGGAGCCGACTCGGTGAGACCGGCCGCGCCATCGACCTCGTGGGACGCTACATGGCCGCCAACCCCGGACACCACTTCGATCAACGCCGGGGCCTCTCCTGGTGGTGGCGGACGCTCGAAACCGAGCCGGCCTTCCAGCGCCTCCTCGCCATCCACAACGAGCAGGCCCACCACTAGCCGTCCCTGTCCACTTCCGGTCACGCTGTGTGTCCCCCAGAAGTGACACATCCAGGCCACCCGGCCGCAGCGGAATGTATGCAAGTCGTGGGTGCGCAACGGGTTACGGCGATCTTCGCGTGGTGGTACACCCCCTGCCCCACGACCGGGCCGGAGCAGTCGCGGGCCGGCACGAAGCCGTCCGTGGACGGAGCCCGGGGCGCGGCCCCGGCCGGTGGGAAGGAGGAGGGGGATGGCACAGGCGCTACGGATCCGGAAGCCCGGGGTACGGACCCGGGGGCAGGAGCTGGCGGCGATGGACGATCCGGAGCTGGCGGCGGCCACGCTGGCCGGGGAAGCGCGTGCGTTCACGGTGCTGGCGGACCGGTACCATGCGCGTCTGCTGAACTTCATCCATCGGATGATCGGGGACCGTGAGCGGGCGGAGGACCTGGTCCAGGAGACGTTCGTGCGGGTGCACAGGCACCTGGCCCGATACGACCAGAACCGGAAGTTCTCGACCTGGGCGTACACGATCGCGGGGAACCTGGCGAAGAACGAGCTGCGGAACCGGTCGCGGAACCCCCTCGTGCTCTTCCAGACGATCAAGAAGAACTGGGAGGCGGACCACCGTCCGCTGGAGTGGGAGGATTCGCGATACCGTCCGGACGACCTGTTCCGGAAGCGGGATCTGCGTGAGCGGGTGGAGCAGGTGGTGGCGGAGCTGCCGGAGCATCACCGGGTGGTCTTCGTGCTTCGCGAGCTGGAGGGGAAGACGTACGAGGAGATCTCGGAGATCACGGGCGTGAACCTGGGCACGGTGAAGAGCCGACTGAACCGTGCGCGCAACGCCTTCGCGGAGAAGATCGCGCCGCTGATCGACTAGCGGGCCGCCGGTCGCGATCGACAGGTGGGGGAACCGGCCGTCGGCGGTCGGCCGGCCGGGCGCGAGGCCCGGTGCAGAACACGAGGCCCGTAGTCGCTGGCAGGGTGACTACGGGTTTCGTGCGTCCCGGAGGAACCTTCCCGTTCGGGCGCCGGTAGATGGGACGGGTACGCACACCGAGACGATCCCAATGGACTGCCGCGAGTTCCTGACCCGCTATTCCGACTACGATGACAGCCTGGTTCCGCCGACCGAGGCGGAGCGGTTCCGGGCGCACATGGCGGGATGTGAGGCGTGTGCCCGCTACGACCGGGTGCTGCGGAAGGGGCGAATGCTGGCTCGGCAGCTACCCGGGCCGGAGCCGGCGACCGATTTCGGGCCCCGCCTGCTTCGCCGCCTGCTGGAGTGCCGGCGCGGGGTGCGGTCGCGTCGCCGCCTGGCCGCCGTGCCGGTGCCGGCCGCCGCGGCGGTGCTCGGTCTCGTCCTGGCCGCTACCGCGGCCGTGGGCCTCCTGGGCCAGCGGACGGCCGCGGACGCCGCCTCCGGCTGGCTCACCGCGGGCC
>JBKGZE010000110.1:0-7069 GCA_046545735.1 Gemmatimonadota bacterium
CCACGCGGGCGCCGAGCCAGACGTTCGTGGACCGGTTCGCGCGCGTGTACACGCCGGTGGTGGTGGGCGCGGCCGTGCTGCTCGCCGTGGCGCCGCCGCTCCTCTTCGGCGCGGCGTGGGGCGAGTGGTTCTATCGTGCGCTGGCGCTGCTGGTGGTCGCCTGCCCCTGCGCGCTGGTGATCTCGACGCCGGTGACCGTGGTGAGCGCGCTGGCGGGCGCGGCCCGGCGCGGGATCCTGATCAAGGGCGGGCTGCACCTGGAGAACGCGGGTCGGGCGCGTGTGGTGGCGCTGGACAAGACGGGGACGGTGACGGAAGGCCGACCGGCGGTGACGTCGGTCCACCCGCTGAACGGGGCGGATCCGCGGCAGGTGCTGGCGCTGGCCGCGGCCGTGGAGTCCCGGAGCGAGCATCCCCTGGGCGCGGCGATCCTTGCGCGGGCGCGGGCCGACGAGCTGGCCGTGTCCGCGGCGGACGCCACCACGGCCCACCCCGGCCGGGGGGTCGAGGGGGTGGTGGACGGGCGGCGGATCCGGGTCGGGAGCGAGCGGCTGTTCGAGGAGGCGGGCCTCGTCGATCCCGTCGCCACGGCGCAGGCGCGCCGGCTGGAGGAGCAGGGCAGCACGGTGGTGCTGGTGGCGGACGAGGAGCGCTTCCTCGGCGCCATCGCGGTGGCGGACCGGGTGCGGGCGGACGCCGCGGCGAGCGTGGCGTCGCTCCGGTCGGCCGGGATCGGCACCGTCGCCCTCCTCACCGGTGACAACGCGGCGACGGCCCGGGCGGTGGCCGGCGCCCTCGGCGACGCGGGGCTCGTGGTGAAGGCGGGGCTGCTCCCCGCGGACAAGGTGGCGGCGGTGCGGGAGCTGGAGGCCGCCCACGGCCCGGTCCTCATGGTGGGCGACGGCATCAACGACGCGCCGGCGCTCGCCGCCTCCTCCGTGGGCGTGGCCATGGGCGCGGCGGGCACGGACGTGGCCCTGGAGACCGCCGACGTCGCCCTCATGGCCGACGACCTGTCGAAGCTGCCCGAGCTCATGGCGCTGGCCCGGAAGGCCGAGGGCATCATCCGCGGCAACATCGCCTTCGCGCTGCTGGTGAAGGCCGTCTTCGTGGTGCTCGCCGCGGGCGGGGTCGCCACGCTGTGGATGGCCGTGCTGGCGGACATGGGAGCGAGCCTGCTGGTCATCGCGAACGGCATGCGCGCCCTGAAGGTGAGGACCTCGTGACCACGGCCCGCGCCGCCCGGCCCCGGGGCGGCGGCCCGAAACGCCGTGGCCGCTTCGACGATCCCGAGCTCGGGCTACCCGGGGCTACCTCAGGTACCGCATCACGGCCGGGAGCCACACCTGCTGGAAGAAGAGCCCCGGCGGGGAGGGGGAGAGCCCGCTGTGCATCCCCCCGACATTGGTCAGCATGACCACGACGACGTCCGTGTCGAGCCAGTACATGTAGGCCGTGAAGCCGAGGGTTCCGCCGGAGTGGCCGTAGGCGTCCAGGCCGTCGTGGAAGTCCTGGCTCCACGCGATCCCCTGGAGGTAACGGTACCCCGGTCGGCCGCCATCGGCGGGCGGGTGCCAGGTGAACACCTCGTCCTGCATGCCGGGGTCGAGCAGCTCGCCGTCCCGGATGGCCCGGGCCCAGCGCACGAGGTCGCGGGCCGAGGAGACCATCCCGCCCGCAGTCCACTCGGGCGACAGGTTCCCGGGCGTCGACTCCACCAGGAAGGGACGGACTTCGTCGAAGGCGGGGTGCACGCCGGCCACGTCGCGGAAGCGGGGCGTCGCGTAGTGGTAGTGGTTGACGTAGCCGCCGGGGATCGGCTCGAACGACTCCAGGAAGGTGTCCTCCATGCCCAGCGGCTCCAGGATCCGCCAGCGGATCTCCTCGGCCGCGTCGTTCCCGGTGACCGCCTCGATCACGAGACCCAGGAGCGTGTAGTTGGTGTTCGAATACGCGTAGCGGGCGCCGGGGTCGTGCGGGGCGTCCAGCACGTCGGCGGTGCAGTACTCCAGCGTCTCCGTCTTCCCCCAGACGTGGTCGAGGTCCATGTCCGCGCCCCGGCCCCTGCGGATCCAGTCCTCCTGGAACTCCCAGGTCGGGACGCCGCTCTGGTGATTGATCAGCTCCCGCAGCGTGGCACGGTCCGCGTTGGGGACCCGGCTGACGATCTCCAGGTCCACGTAGTCGGTGGCGGTCTTCTCCAGGTCCAGCCGCCCCTCCCCGGCCAGCTGGAGGATCACCCGGGCGACCATGGTCTTCGTGATGCTCCCCACCCCGAAGCGGTCCCCGGGCTCCACCGGCACGCGCGCTTCCAGGTCGCTGTACCCGGCGGTGCCCACCCAGGCCAGGGAGTCGCCCACGCCGATGGCGACGGAGATGCCGGGCAGCCCCATGGCGACGCCCTGGACCAGGGCCCGGCGCAGCACGCCGTCCGGCGCCGGCGGGGTGCTCTGGGCGGCCGCGGCGGCCGGGCGGCCGGCGGCGAGGACGGTGACCGTGACCAGCAGGATCGGGATGCGCTTCATGGCAGACCTCACGAGGGGGAGCAGACGCGCTACTCGCTGCGCAGCGCTTCGACAGGGTCCAGCAGCGACGCCCGGTGCGCGGGGTAGACGCCGAAGAACACGCCCACGGCCAGCGCGAAGGCGAAGGACAGGGCCACGGAGAGCGGCTCCACCGCGATCGCCCAGTCCGTCACCCCGGTCAGGGCGGCCGCGGCCGCGAGCCCGACCAGCACGCCCGCCACCCCGCCGCCCGTTCCCAGCATGACCGCCTCGGCCAGGAACTGCGTGCGCACGTCGCGACGCCGCGCGCCCACCGCCAGGCGCAGCCCGACCTCGCCGGTGCGCTCGCGGACCGAGATCAGCATGATGGCCAGGATACCGATCCCGCCCACCAGGAGCGACACCGCCGCGATCCCGGCCACGAGGGTCGTGAACGTGTCGCCGATCTCGCGGTGCGCGGCCAGCAGCTCGGCCTGGGTCCGGATCTCGAAGTCGTCCGCCGCGCCCCGCCGGTCGAGCCGGTGACGCTCCCTGAGGAGCCAGCGGATCTGCTCGGCCGCCGCCGCCATCTCCGCCTCGCTGCGCGCCCGCACGTAGACGCCGCCCAGCCAGTCCTGGTTGAGGACGCGGCGCAGGGCAGCCCGCAGCGGGACCATCACCACATCGTCCTGGTCCGAGCCCGAGAGGTCCGCCCCGCGCTCCCGCAGAACGCCGATCACCTCGAAGGGCACCTGGCCCACGAGGATCCGGCGGCCTTCCGGGGGATCGTCGCCGAAGAGGGCGCGGGCCACCGTGGAGCCCACGACGGCGGTCCGTCCCGCCGTGACCTCCTCCCGCTCCGTGTAGAAGGATCCGCTGGCGGGGGCCACGTTCAGGATCCCGGTGACGTCGGGCGTTACGCCGAGGACGTTCGTGGTGACGGAGCGCCCCCCGAACTTCACCGGCGTCCGGCGCGCGGCCCACGGGGCCACCGCCGTCACCTGGGGGATATCGTCGCGGATGGCCTGGGCGTCCTGCGGGGTCAGCGTGGTGACCGAGCCGCGGACCTGGCTGCGCGCGCCGGTCGGCCGGACCTGGGCCGGCGTGACCACGACCAGGTCCGTGCCCATGGCCTCCACGCGCGCCATCACCTCCTGTCGGGCGCCGTGACCGACGGCGACCATCGCGATGACGGAGGAGACGCCGATCACGATTCCCGACAGCGCCAGCCCCGTACGTGTCCGGTGCGCTCCGAGCTGGCGAGCCGAGACACGGAGACTCCGGACGACCTTCACGACCGCAGGGCGTCCACCGGCGCCATCGCCGCCGCCCGGCGCGCGGGGTGCAGCCCCGCCGCCAGACCGACGATGGTGGAGAACACGACCCCCGCCGCGAGCACGTGCCAGGTGAGCGCCGCCGGCGTGCCGGTGAAGCGCTCCATCGCCACGTTCCCCAGGAGCCCGAGCGCGATGCCGCCGATCCCGCCGAGGAACGTCACCGCGACGGCCTCGAGGAGGAACTGACCGCGGATGTGGCGGGCCCTGGCGCCCACGGCCTTGCGGAGCCCGATCTCGGCCCTGCGCTCCCCCACCGACAGCAGCATGATGTTCGCCACCACCACGCCCCCCACCACCAGCGCGATCGCCGCCACCAGCACGAGGAAGAGGTTGAAGGTGCCCTGCAGCTCTTCCACCATGGCCGTGACCTCGGTGGGCGTGGTGATCCGGAAATCCTCGACCGCTCCCGGAGCGATCGCGTGCCGCTCCCGGAGCAGCGCCGTGATGTCCGCCACCACGCCCTCCATCTCGCGCACGTCCTTCACCCGGACCCGGATCCCCGAGAGGTAGTCCACGTTCGCGACCCGGCGCTGGTACGTCGTGAGAGGGACGAAGACCCGGGCGTCCATGTCGCCGCCCCCGGCGCTGGTGCCCTTCACGGCCATCACCCCGCCCACCTCGAACGGTACCCCGCCCACCTGGATCACCTGGCCCAGCGGGTCCTCGTCGCCGAACAGCTCCTCCACCACCGTGGGCCCGAGCATGGCGACCCGGGCCATGCTCCCGTCGTCCTCGGCCGTGACGAACGAGCCCCGGGCCACCGGCCAGTCCCACACGTCCTGCCACTCCGGCGTGACCCCGAACACCGGTGACGTGAAGCTCCGATCCCGCCACTGGATCTCCCCCTGCCCCTGGCGAGCGAACGGCGCCACCGCCTGGACGTTCGCGACCTCGCCGCGGATGGCCTCGGCATCCGTCCGCTTCAGGGTGGCCGTGACGTCCGATCCACCCCCGCTTCCGGGACCCGTGCGTACCTGGTCGGTGGGTCCGCCAGCCCAGACCATGAGGTTCTCCAGGCCGAACACGCGCACCCGCTCCATCACCCGCTCCCGGGCGCCCATCCCGGCGGACAGGACCACCGTAAGGACTGTGACCCCCACGGTGATCCCGACCATCATGAAGAAGGTCCGCAGCCGGTTCCGGCGCAGCCCGGCGAGCGCCTGGCCCACCATGCGGCCCGGCTTCATCGGTCCACCTCCAGCCCGGTCCCCGGCTCGGCGGGGGTGTCCGACTCGAGGCCGCCGCCCCCATCCGGGACCGCCGCGGGGGCCCGCGCCAGCTCCTCGCCCGCTCCGATCTCCGCCCCCGCCCGGTCGGAGACGATGCGACCGTCGCGGATGGTGAGGACCCGGCGGGCGTAGCGCGCCACCTCCGCGTCGTGCGTCACCAGCACGACCGTGCGCCCGCGTCGATTGAGCTCGGTGAAGAGCGTCATGATCTCGCCGCTCGACGTCGAGTCCAGGTTCCCGGTCGGCTCGTCCGCGAAGAGGATCTCCGGATCGTTCACCAGCGCCCGGGCGATGGCCACCCGCTGCTGCTGCCCGCCCGAGAGCTCGCCCGGGTGGTGCCCGTAGCGGTCCTCCGGCAGGCCCACCGCGCGGAGCGCGTCGCGGGCGGGGCCCACGATGTCGGACCGGTCGGTGTACAGCAGCGGAAGCTGGGCGTTCTCGAGCGCGGAGGTGCGCGGGAGGAGGTTGAAGCTCTGGAACACGAACCCCACCTTCATGCTCCTCACCTCCGCCAGCGCGTCATCGTCCAGCGCGCTCACCTCGTGCCCGTCCAGGAGCACGGAGCCCGACGTGGGCCGGTCCAGGCAGCCGAGGATGTTCATCAGCGTGCTCTTCCCGGAGCCGGAGGCCCCCACCAGGGCCACGAGCTCGCCTGCGCGGATCTGCAGGCTCACCCCGTCGAGGGCCCGGACCTCCGCCGCGCCATCCTTCCGGTAGGTCCGGGTCACATCCCGGGCCTCGATCAACGTCCGTTGCGTCATCCTGGCTCTCCTCAGCGGTCCGACAAGACGATCTGCTCTCCCTCGACCAGCCCATCGGTGACCTCGGTCCACCCGCCCTGCGTCCAGCCCACCCGCACCACCCGGCGGACGGGGACGCCGTCCTCGAGCACCATCACGAACCGCTCGGAACGGTCGCGAGACACGGCCGCGGAGGGGACCGCGAGCACATCGGCACGGGGCTCCAGCACGAGCGTCACCGCCGCTGTCATTTCCGGGCGGAGCATGCGGCCCTTCCGGTCCGTGATCCGGAGCGTCACCACGTAGTTCACCACGTTGTCCTGGATCACCGCCTTCGGGTAGATCGCCGTGACCTCACCCTCGAACTCCTCGCCCGGGTAGCTGTCCACCGAGAAGCGCGCGGTCTGGCCCACGCGGATCCGGCCGATGTCGGCCTCGTCCACGTACGCCTGTACCTCCAGACGGTCCAGGTCGATGATGTTCACGAACGTCGGGGCCGAGAAGCTCGCCGCGACCGTTTCCCCTTCCTGCGTCGCCACGGACGCCACCACCCCCGCGATCGGCGCCGTGATGCGCGTGTAGGAGAGCTGGATTCGCGCCGACTCCAGGTCCGCTTCCGCCAGCTTCACCTGCGCCATCGCCACCTCGAAGGCGCTCTCGGCGGCGTCGAGCTCCTGGCGGGGGACGACCTCGCGCTCCGCCAGCGGCCGCACCCGCTCGAGCTCGGCCGCGGCCAGCTCCGCCTGGGCACGGGCGCGGGCAAGCGAGGCCTCGCTCTGCGCCACGCGCGTACGGAACTCCGCGTCGTCGATCTCGGCGATCACGTCGCCGGCTTCCACCATGTCGCCAATGTTCGACCGAAGACGACTCACCACCCCGGAGACCCGTGACCCCACCTTCACCTCGGCCCCGACCATCGGGCGCACGACGCCCATGGCCATGACCGTGGCGCTGACGTCCCGCCGCCCCACCGCGTGGGTGCGGAGCGACTCCGGCTCATCTCCCCGCGCCGGCACCAGTGCCAGCCAGCCGGCCGCGGCAACCGCCACGATCCCGACCCCTCCGATCAGCTTCCCGTGCTTCATCGCCGTCTTCCCGCTCTGTGCCCGCCATCCCGTGGGGCGATGCCGTGTGGCCCACCGGCAGTGGAGCCTATCCAGACGTACAGGAGAGTGTAAACGTTAAGGCCTGCCAGGTCGAGCAGTGGGGGCCGACGGCGATCAGGCGAACCCGAACAGCGGCGGGAATCCGGCCATCGATACCGCCGCGGCGACCGCGCC
>JBKGZE010000111.1:0-7061 GCA_046545735.1 Gemmatimonadota bacterium
CGCGGGTCGGGCGATGGTGGTACGCAGACGAAGGAGCAGGAGCATGGCAGGGTACGAGGGCAGGGACCGGCGCAGACAGTCGGGGGAGTTCCGGGTCGAGCCTCGCTCCAGCCCCGCCAGTCTGCTCGTCCTCGCGGTGACCGCGGCGCTCCTGGTGACGGCGGCGGCCAGCGCCCTCCTGGGCGGCGGCGGGCACAGCGACGCCACACCACACGGGCAGCTCCTCGGCGCGCTCGAGAGCGTGGCGGAAGCCCAGGAGGCGCACTACCAGGAGACGGGCCGGTTCGCCCCGTCGCTGGCGATGCTCGAGCTGGACACCGATCCCGAGCTCCACGTGGCTCTGGCCCGGGGCGACGGCACGGGCTGGGAGGCGCTCGCTCGTTCCAGGACCGTGGAGCTCAGCTGCTCCCAGGCCGGCGGGCTCCGGAACGGAGCCCCGGTACGCGACGAGCCCATCTGCTACGCGGGCCCCTGACCCGCGCCGCCCGGGAAGCGCCACCCGCTTTGGCACGCACCTCCACACCCGCTCCGCTTCGGCGCCCCGCTCGTCGATCGGCGTCCGCGGCCGCGTCCGCGCTGCTGACCTTGGCCTCCGCGCTGCTGACGTGGGCCTCCGGCGCCCTGGTCGTGCCCGCCCTCGTCGTGGTCGCCACGGCGTCCGCGCCCGCGCACGTCGCCGCACAGGAGCCCGCCGCCGCGGCGGCCGACAGGGTCGACTCTCTCCTGGCCGAGGGCCGCCTCCAGGAGGCCGCCTGGTCCGCCCGCGCCGCCGGGGACACCGCGCGCGCCGGGGTCATTCTGGAGCGGCTCCGGCTGATCCTGACCTCGCCGCCGCTGGACGCGCGGCCGCAGAGCCTCGACAGCCAGGGCGTGAGCTATACCTTCCGGCTCCTGCACGCGGAGGGAGTGGAGTCCGTGTTCAAGGTGGATGGCTCGGACATCTTCTGCCCGGGGTGCGGCACCGACCGCGAGGTGGCGTCGTACCGGGTCGATCGTCTCCTGGGAACGGACCTCACGCCCATGACGATACCGGGTCGGATCGTGGACGAGTACGGCGATACCCTCTCGGGCTCGATCATGTACCGGGTGCGCGGCGCGTCGCTGCCGTCCGAGGCCGGCGCCACCAAGCCCGACCTGCTGCGCTTCCTCGACGCCGTGATCGGCAACAGCGACCGTCACCAGGCCAACTGGCTCGTGCTCCCCGACGGCCGCGTGGTGGCCATCGATCACAACCGCGCCTTCCAGTACCGCCCTTCGAGCCCTCCCAAGACCTGCTGGGAGACCGAGGTCGACTCCATCGCCCGGCCCGCGGCACTGGGAGGCCCATTCGAGCGCTTCCGTGACCTCCCCGACGACAGCCTCAGGGCCGCGGCCGCCATCCTGGAGCCTGAGCTTGCCGACCTCTTCGTGCGGATGCGGCGCCAGGTGGTGGACCGGATCCAGGCGCGGATCGCGGATCCCGGCAGGCCATTGCCCCGCAGCGACTGCGTCTTCCCCTCCAGGTCGGAGGAGTCCTCCGGCTCCGGTTGACACCGCCGGCCCCGGACCGGACCTTGAGCGCCATGAACAGAATCCAGGGAAAGCTCGCCCTGATCACGGGCGCGAGCTCGGGCATCGGCGAGGCCTGCGCCCGCAGGCTCGCCGCGGAAGGCGCGGACGTGGCCCTCTGGGCCCGGCGCGAGGAGCGACTCCGGCAACTGGCCGACGACCTCGGTAGGGAGCACGGGGTAGCGGTCCACGTTCGCCAGGTGGACGTGCGGGACCGGGGCGCGGTGCGGAGCGCCGTCGACGGGCTCCTCGAGACCGCGGGGCCGCCGCACATCCTGGTCAACAACGCCGGGCTCGCCGCCGGCTTCGATCCCGTCCAGGAGGGTGACTTCGAGGACTGGGACCGCATGCTGGACACGAACGTGAAGGGGCTGCTCAACGTGACCCGCATGCTGCTGCCCGCGATGATCGAGGTGGACCGAGGGCACATCATCAACATCGGCAGCACGGCCGGGCACCAGGTGTACCCGAAGGGGAACGTCTACAACGCCTCCAAGTTCGCGGTCACCGCCCTTACCGAGGCCATCAACCTGGACGTGGTGGGCACCAGCCTGAAGGTGTCGAGCGTGGACCCGGGCTTCGTCGAGACCGAGTTCAGCGTGGTCCGGTTCCATGGCGACGAGGAGCGCGCCGATGGCGTGTACCAGGGGTTCGACCCCCTCACCGGCGACGACGTGGCCGACGCCGTGGCGTACATGGCCAACCTGCCGCCGCACGTCAACGCGTTCCGCATCATCCTGCTGCCCACGGCGCAGCGGAACGTCTACGTCACGCAGAGGGACTGACCAGCGGTGACGCTGCCCCAGGCTCCGATTCTTCCGACCCGAACACCGCCTGCAGACGCATGATCCCGTTCCTTCGCAGCTTCCGACCCACACCGCTCGTCGCGGCCGCTCTCGTCGTGGCCGCCGGCTGTGCCCCCGCCGAAGCGCCGCATGCCGGCGAGGGGGTACGCGCAGCGGCGCCCACGGCGGTAGTGCCGGCCGAGCGACCCGCGGTGGCCGAGCGGGGCATGGTGGTCTCCGCCCACCTCTTCGCCAGCCAGATCGGCGACGAGATCCTGCGGAAGGGGGGGAACGCGGTGGACGCGGCCGTGGCGACCGGCTTCGCACTGGCCGTCGTCTACCCCAGGGCCGGCAACATCGGCGGCGGCGGGTTCATGGTGATCCGGTTCCCGGACGGGGAGGCCACGACCGTCGACTTCCGGGAGAAGGCCCCGCTGGCGGCGCACCCGGAGATGTGGCTGGACGAGTCCGGGGAGTACGACTCCCGTCGGCACCACATGAGTCACCTGGCGGTGGGAGTGCCTGGGACGGTGGCGGGGTTCGCGTACGCCCACGACCGGTACGGGTCGCTGCCGTGGTCGGAGCTGGTGGAGCCGGCCGTGCGGCTGGCCACGGACGGGTTCGACGTGACGCCCGGTCTGGCGAAGTCGCTCGAGTCGTTCCAGCGGCGGGCGAGCGACCACCCGGCCACGCTCGCGACCTTCTACGACGAGGGCGAGCCGTACGAGGTGGGCGAGCGGTTCCGCCAGCCCGAGCTCGGCCGGACCCTGGCGCGCATCCGGGACAGCGGCGTCGACGGGTTCTACCGCGGGGAGACCGCGCGGCTCCTGGTCGAGGAGATGGAGCGGGGTGGGGGGATCATCACGCTCGAGGACCTGGCGCGGTACGAGCCGGTGGAGCGGGACCCCATCACGGGCAGCTACCGCGGCTACGGAGTGATCTCCATGCCGCCGCCGTCGAGCGGCGGAACCGCGCTGGTCCAGATGCTGAACATCCTGGAGGGCTACGACCTGGCCGCCATGGGCCACAATTCCGCGCCGTACCTGCACCGGGTGGCCGAGGCCATGCGACGCGCCTACCGCGACCGCGCGCGGCACCTGGGCGACACGGATTTCGTCGACGTGCCCGTCGATCGCCTGACGAGCAAGGGGTACGCGGCGGAGCTGCGCGCCGGGATCGATGCCGACGCGGCCACGCCGTCGTCCGTGCACGATACCGCGCTGGTGGGCGTCGAGAGCCCGGAAACGACCCACTACTCCGTGGTCGACGGGAGCGGGCTCGCGGTTTCCACCACCTACACGCTGGAGTACAGCTACGGGAGCGGAATCACCGTACCCGGCGCCGGGTTCCTGCTGAACAACGAGATGGGCGACTTCAACCCCGGGCCGGGGCTGACCACGGCCGCGGGGCTCATCGGGACCGAGCCGAACCTCGCCGCGCCCGAGAAGCGCATGGTCTCCAGCATGACGCCCACCATCCTGACCACGCCGGAGGGCGAGCTCTTCGCAGTCGTCGGGTCACCGGGCGGGCGGACCATCATCAACAGCGTCCTCCAGGTCACGCTCAACCTGATCGACTCCGACATGGGCATCCTGCAGGCCGTGGAAGCCCCGCGCGTCCACCACCAGTGGCTCCCCGATCGGCTGCGCATGGAACGCGCCGACTGGGACGGCTCCGTGCTGACAGACCTGCGGGGTCGCGGCCATGAGCTCGACGTGCGCGGCTCCCAGGGCCACGTCCACGCCATCCGGATCGGCGCCGACGGCCTACGCCACGGCGCCCCCGACCCGCGCAACGAGGACGCCGCGGCCGTGGGCCACTGACCGGGGTCCCTGCCTCACCACCAGCCGCCGTGCCGGATCTGCCGGCGGTCCAGCTTGATCCGGCGACGCTTCGCATCCACCAGATCGGGGTTCTCGAACGGCTTCACCAGCGCCAGACCCGCGACGAAGCCGCCGATGTGAGCCCAGAACGCCACGCCAGCGTCCGCCGCGCTCGTGGCGGTCCCCGCCAGCAGCTGGATCAGGAACCAGTAGCCCAGCATGATCCACGCGGGGAGCGGAATCACCCGGATGAAGATCACGATGATGAACAGCGTGTACACGCGGACCCGCGGGTACAGGACCAGGTACGCACCCATGATCCCGCTGATGGCCCCCGATGCGCCCACCGTCGGGATCTGCGACCCGGGCGCGCTGATGACGTGCCCGGCGGCCGCGGCGAGGCCGGTGACCAGGTAGAAGAGCAGGAACCGGAGGTGCCCCATGCTGTCCTCGATGTTGTTCCCGAAGATCCAGAGGAACCACATGTTCCCGATCAGATGGAACCAGCCGCCGTGCAGGAACATGCTCGTCAGCAGCGCCGACCAGGTCAGCCCGCCCCGCGGACACGTCAGGCCCCAGCGTCGCAGCTCGGGCGGCAGCGGCTCCACCTGGCCCGTCAGCTCGGCCGGGATCGCGCCGTACGTGCACACGGACTCCTGCAGCACGCCGGGGTCGAGCCCGGCCCCCTGGACCAGGAACCACACGCCCACGTTGATGGCGATGATGGCGAGAGTCAGGAAGGGGACCAGCTCGGTAGGGTTCTCGTCGCGTAGCGGGAACACGGGGCGCCTGGGCTCAGCCGACCGGTTGGCGGCGAGAGGGACAGGGCGCCGAGAACCGCCCGGGCGTGGGGCGGGACCGGCTGCCGGGCGCGAAAGCTGTGATCGCGAGCCGGAGCAGGGCGGCGGAGACGAAGTGAGGCATGGTCGGTCGTTTGGGTCGTGGGTCGGCGGAGAGCGGCGGCTCGCCCGGAAGATGCTGGCGGCGGCGCGGTGGAGGCAAGCGGGGTCCTGGCGGGTTGATTGCGGGTCCTGCCGCGCCCGCTGGCGGTCCTGCCGTGGGTAAGGCTACAGACGTTTCCCTGGACCCGTTCCCCCTTCCGGCGTACGATGGAGGACGTCGAACCCCTCCGGCGCTCGCCGGGGCACCCCGCCCCGGGCGCCGGCCCACCAGAGGAGCGAACGTATGCCACGTTACCAGTACCGTTGCGAGGCGTGCGACCACGAGTTCGAGCGCCCCGAGCAAATGGCGGAGCACGAGACCGCCCGGCCCAGGTGTCCCGAGTGCGGGAGCAGGAAGGTGAGGCAGGTCTTCACGTCGTTCTTCGCGAAGACGTCGCGCAAGAGCTGACTTCCGGGCCCGGTCGCCGCTCCGCGCCCCGCGGCGGCGCCGCTATTCCCGCGGCGGCGCCGCTATTCCCGCGGCGGCGCCGCTATTCCCGCGGCGGGCCCGCTATTCCCGCGGCGGGCCCGGGGGCCCGGCTGGCGGGGTTACGCGCTCGGCGCCGGCAGCGGCTCGTCGGCGTCGTCGATGATCACCCGCCGCAGCTCGTGGCGCATGCGGACCCGCAGGCGCGCCACCAGGAAGAGCGCGACCAGGGCGAGGCCGGCGACGAGTCCCCACCACAGGCCTTTCGGCCCCGCAGCCGTGCGGAACCCGAGCCAGGCGCCGAGGGGCAGGCCGACCATCCAGAAGGCGAGGAGGTTGGCGACGAACGGCGCGGTGGTGTCGGCGATGCCGCGCAGGAGGCCGGCGGCCACGGCCTGGAGCCCGTCGAAGACCTGGAAGACGCCGGCGATGGGGATCAGCGCCGTCGCGACGGCCACCACCGCCGGCTCCCCGGTGTAGAGCGCGGTGAGCGGGCCCGGGAAGGCCAGGAAAAGAAGGCCGGTGAAGACCATGAACCCGGCTCCGGCGAGGAGGGCGCTCGTCACGGCGGCGCGGGCGCCGGGCGCGTCGTCGCGGCCCACGGCCTGACCGACCCGGACCGCCCCGGCCTGGGCGATCCCGACGGGGACCATGAACGTCAGGGAGGCGAGATTGATGGCCACCTGGTGGCCGGCCATCTCGGCCGTGCCGAGCCAGCCCATGAAGATGGCGACGGCGGCGAACGCGCCCATCTCCAGCTGCAGCTGCGCCCCGATCGGCGCACCCAGCCGCACCATGCGCCACAGGGGCCGGGGCTGGAAGATCACCGGCCCGGCCGGCACGAGGTATGGCCGGAGCCGCCCGAGCGTGAGTGTCGCCAGGACAACCAGCATGGTCCACCGGCTGACGGTCGAGGCCCAGCCCGTGCCAATGGGGCCGAGGGCGGGGAAGCCGAACCTGCCGAAGACCAGGATCCAGTTGAGCGCGACGTTCACCAGGTTCGCCGCGATGATGGCCACCACGATGGGTCGCACCCGGTCCATGGCCTGGAGCGTCTGCCGGAGCACGACGAACGCGAAGAAGGCGAGGATCCCGGGGGTCGCCGCGTGGACGTACCCCGCGGCGAGGGGAACGACGTCGGGCGGCTGGCGCAGGAGCACGATCAGCGGCTCCACCAGCAGCAGCGGCACCATGAGTATCACGGTGAGCACCAGGGCCAGGATGCCCCCTCGCTGGACCGCGCGCGCAATGGCGTGCTCGTCCCGCGCGCCCACCGCCTGTGCCACGATCGGGTCGAGCCCGAACAGGGTGCCCATCCCGAAGATGGCGATGAAGAAGAAGTAGAGGTTCCCCAGCGCCACCGCCGCCAGCGCCGCCGCGCTCACCCGCCCCACCATGAGCGTGTCGACCACGCCCATGAACATCAGCCCGACCTGCACGGTCACGATCGGCAGGGCCAGGCGGATCAGCGAGCGGAGCTCGCGGCGCGGCGGTAGGGTCGGCCAGCTCATAGCCCGGAATAGTAGCGGCGGCGGGC
>JBKGZE010000112.1:0-7053 GCA_046545735.1 Gemmatimonadota bacterium
GCTTCCGGACGTGGAGTTGTGGGTCCTGGATCAGGACGTGACCTTCGAGAGCGGCCGAAAACGGCTCACAAGGGCGGTGGACGAGGTGGTGAAGTGAACGAGCACAAGACAGACATCCTGGTGATCGGGTCCGGCATCGCCGGGCTCACCTTCGCCCTCGAGCTGGCCGACTACGCGGCGGTGACCGTGGTCACCAAGAAGCGGCGAGCGGATTCGAACACCAATTACGCCCAGGGCGGGATCGCGGCGGTCATGGGTGAGGCCGACAGCCCGGAGCTGCACGTCCAGGACACGCTCCGGGCGGGGGCTGGCCTCTGCCACGAGGACGCCGTTCGGGAGCTCGTGCGAGAGGGCCCGGACCGGGTCCGCGACCTCATGGAGTGGGGCGCCGATTTCACCACGCACCACGGCCGGCTCTCCCTCGGCCGGGAGGGAGGCCACTCCCGTCGCCGGATCGTCCACGCCAAGGACCTGACCGGCCGTGAGATCGAGCGGGCGCTGCTCCAGGCCATCGCGGACCACGCCAGCATCGAGGTCTGCGAGGACCACCTGGCCGTCGACCTGCTGCCCGGCCGGGACCGCCGGCCCGTCTGCGGCGGGGCCGTCATCTTCGATCACCGCGAAAACGAGATCACGGCCATCCGGGCCCGGCGCACGTTCCTGGCGAGCGGCGGGCTGGGCCGCGTCTACAAGCATACCACGAACCCCGAGATCGCCACGGGCGACGGCGTGGCCATGGCGTACCGGGCGGGCGCCCCAGTGGCGAACCTCGAGTTCGTCCAGTTCCACCCCACGGCGCTCTACCCCGCCAAGGGCCAGGCGGTGCTGATCTCGGAGGCCGTCCGCGGCGAGGGTGCGGTGCTCCTGACGCTGGACGGCCGACCCGTCATGGAGGCCCACCCCATGGGCTCGCTGGCCACACGGGACGTGGTGGCCCAGGAGATCGACCGCGTGCTCAAGCTGACCGGCGCAGAGCATGTTCTCCTCGACCTCTCCGCCATACCCACCGCGGAGATCCGCGATCGGTTCCCCAACATCCTCGAAGCGTGCGCCCGCGAGGGGGTCGACGTCCTCTCCGAGCCCATTCCCGTGGTGCCCGCGGCGCACTACGCGTGCGGCGGCGTACGCACCGACCGCGACGGCCGGACGGGCGTGGAAGGGCTCTACGCGGCCGGGGAAGTGGCGCATACTGGCGTCCATGGGGCCAACCGTCTAGCATCCAACTCGCTCCTGGAAGCCGTAGTGTTCAGCCACCGCGCGGCGCGCTCCGTGCTCCACGAGCTGGACGCGCCTCATGTGCCGGTCACGATCCCCCGCGTGGGAGAGCCCGGAGTGGCCGGCCCCGACTGGCGGGAGGTGCAGCATGAGCTGCGGGAGCTGATGTGGGACGACTGCGGCATCCTTCGAAGCGACGCGCGGCTCACGGAAGCGGCCACGCGGATCGGTGAGCTGCGCCAGCGTGCCGAGACGCTGTGGCGGGCCGGCCCCCTCGACCCGGACCTCATCGAGACCCGCAACCTGTGCGAGGTCGCCGCGCTCGTCGTACGAAGCGCCCGGAGCAGGAAGGAGAGCCGGGGGCTCCATCACAACATGGACTACCCCGAACCCGACAGCCGATTCCGGGAGGACACCGTGCTCCGCCCGGATCTCGAGACCCCGTGATGCGATCCGTTCCGAACATCATCCACCCCGACAAAGACCCGGTCCTGAACGAAGAGAACCCGTTCGAGGCCATGATGGAGCGATTCGACCGTGCCGCCGAGCTCCTCGGCCTGGAGCCCGGCCTCTACGCGGTCCTCCGCCACCCCGAGAAGCAGATCATCACGAGCGTCCCCGTCATGATGGACAACGGGGAGGTGGAGGTCTTCCAGGGGATCCGGGTGCTCTACAACACGTCG
This sequence comes from Gemmatimonadota bacterium, assembly GCA_046545735.1. GTDB lineage: Bacteria > Gemmatimonadota > Gemmatimonadetes > Longimicrobiales > RSA9 > JAWVYT01. Next base: position 1,899 of record JBKGZE010000112.1, read on the forward strand.
CGGGGGCCGGCCAAGGGCGGGATCCGGTTCGACGCGAACGTGACGCTCGACGAGGTGACGGCGCTGGCGGCCTGGATGACGTGGAAGTGCGCCATCGTGGATATCCCCTTCGGCGGGGCCAAGGGTGGCGTGGTCTGCGACCCGTACCGGCTGTCCACCGGTGAGCTGGAGCGGCTCACCCGTCGCTACACCGCTTCCATCCTGGACGTGCTCGGCCCCGAGTCGGACGTGCCCGCGCCGGACGTGAATACCAACGAGCGGGTCATGGCCTGGATCATGGACACCTACTCCATGCACAAGCGCCACACCGTCACGTCCGTGGTGACGGGCAAGCCGGTCGCCATGGGGGGATCCCAGGGCCGGCGCGAGGCGACCGGCCGGGGCGTGAAGATCGTGGTGCGGGAAGCGCTCCGTGAGCTGGGGATCCCGCTGCACGGGACCACGGTGGCGGTGCAGGGCTTCGGCAACGTGGGCTCCGTGGCCGCGCGCCTGCTCGAGCAGGAAGGGTGTACGGTGGTGGCGATCAGCGACCTCAGCGGGGGCGTCTACAACCCGAACGGGATTTACATCGGCGAGGCCCTCGACTGGATCGCCGAGCACAGGTTCCTGGAAGGGTTCCCCCACGGGGAGGCGATCACCAACGAGGAGATCCTGGAGCTCGAGGTGGACGTTCTTGTGCCGGCCGCGCTGGAGAACGTCATCACCCGACGGAACGCGCCTCGCATCAACGCGCGGATCATCGCCGAAGGGGCCAACGGTCCGACCACGGCACCGGCCGACGCGATCCTGGAGCAAAAGGGGGTGTTCGTGATCCCGGACATCCTGGCGAACGCCGGCGGCGTGACCGTCAGCTATTTCGAGTGGGTCCAGAACCGCGAAGGATACTTCTGGACCGAGAAGCTGGTCATCGAACGACTACAGGAGGTCATGGTCCGCGCGTTCGGGAACGTCGCCCGCTTCGCCGCCGAGCACGACGTCAATCTCCGGACCGCCGCATACATGCTGGCGGTGGACCGGGTGGCCGCGGTGCATCGGATGCGCGGCATCTACGCCTAGATCCATGAACGTCACCGTCGTGGCGGTAGGCTCGCCCGCGAAGCTGCTCGAGGGCCCCATCCGCGAGTTCGAGAGCCGGGCCGCCCGGTACTGGAAGGTGACCACCACCGAGGTGGCCCCCGAGAAGGCGTCGAGGAACCGACCCGTGGCCGAGGTGCGGGCGGCGGAGGGCGAGCGCCTCCGGGCCGCGGCGCCGGCGGGCACCGAGCTGGTCGCCCTCACCCGGGCCGGCAGACGATGGAGCTCCCGCGACCTGGCGCGGTACCTGAACGAGCTCGCCGTCCGCGCCGCCGCCGGAGCCACGTTCGTCATCGGCGGGGCGTACGGCCTCGACCGGAAGCTCGTCCGCGAGGCCCGCCACCAGCTCTCCCTCTCCGACCTGACCCTCCCCCACGACCTGGCGCGCCTCATCCTGGCGGAGCAGCTCTACCGGGCCGGGACCATCGTCCGGGGAGAGCCGTATCACAAGGGCTGAGGCGGGAACGTGGCCATCACCGCGACCACAGGAGAAGGGCAGGTCAGCGTGGGCGTGAACGTCGACATACGCGTGAGGACGGTGAGCGGGAACCGGCTCGTGGACGACTACGTGGCCGGAGCCCCCGGCCTCGCCCCGTTCTTCCCGGGCCACCCCCACGACCCGACAGCGTACCGCCGGAAGGCCGACGAGCTGGCCTCACGCTTCGACGCCGCCAGCGCCGGCGCCATGGCCGAGGCCGTTCGCCCGCTGGGAGACCCGGCCGCAGACAGGCTCGAGCGGATCGCCGCGGGCCGCGGGTTCGTGGTCACCACCGGACAGCAGCCCGGCCTCTTCGGCGGCCCCCTCTACACCGTCCACAAGGCTCTCTCCGCCATAGCCCTCGCCGAGCGCCTGGAGTCGCTCCTGGACGCGCCCGTACTCCCCCTCTTCTGGATCGCGTCGGACGATCACGACTGGGCGGAAGCGAGCCACGTGAGCGTTCTCGACGCCGCCAACGCCCTGCACCGCCTGGAGCTGACCGGGGACGGCCAGTCGCGACGGTCCATGGGCCGCAGACGCCTGCTCGGCGCTGCAGAATCAGCTTTAGATGAGCTGGAGCAAGTGCTTCCGCCATCAGACTTTACGCCCGCCATCCTGGAGCGGCTCCGCGCGATCTACGGCGACCCGGTGAACACGGTTGCGCACGCCTTCGCCGCAACGATGGAAGGGGTGCTCGAAGGGCTCCCGCTGGGGTTCGTGGACGCCCAGCACCCGGCGCTCCGGCGCCTGGGTGCCGGGGTCCTCCGGCACGAGCTGGAATCGGCCGCCGCCCACGAGGCGGCGCTGCGGGAGCAGACGGAGCGACTCGAGGCCGCGGGGTACGAGGCGCAGGTCACCATCCCCCCGGGCGCGGCCAACGTCTTCCACGAGGACGGGGAGCACGGGCGCGAGCGGCTGCTCCGGGAGGACGGGAAGTGGGTCCTGCGGGCCTCGAAGCGAGAGCTCTCGGACGCCGAGCTGTGGTCGCTCTTCGACGCGTCGCCGGACGATTTCTCGCCGAACGTGGTCCTGCGACCGGTGGTCGAGAGCGCCGTCTTCCCGACGCTGGCGTACGTGGCCGGGCCCGGCGAGGTCCGGTATTTGGCGCAGACGGGATGCCTCTTCGCCGCGCACGGTGTGGGGATGCCGCTGGTGTTCCCGCGCCTGAGCGTCACGCTGATCGAGGGAAAGGTCGGCAAGGTGATGGAGAAGTTCGGGCTCAGCGAGAGCGATTTCCTGGAGCGGCCGGTGCACGAGCTGATCTCCGGCGTGGTCCGCGAGGACGTGCCGCCGGAGGTGGAGGAATCGGTGAACCGCCTCCGGCAGGCGCTGCAGGAACGGTATCAGGCCCTCTACGAGGCCGCGGAGGGCATCGACCCCACGTTGAAAGGGCCGATCTTCAACGCGCGCAACGAGGGCTTCCGGGCGGTGGCGGAGGTGGAGAAGAAGATCCGCCAGCACGTGAAGCTGAAGCGGGAGACGGAGCTGGAGCAGATCGAGAAGGCGGCGGTCAACCTGGTGCCGGACGGCCGGCCTCAGGAACGCGTTCTGAACGTGCACCAGTACCTGGCCCGGTACGGGCGGGCGCTGATCCCGGCGATCCTCGAGCGCATGGAGGTCGGGATCGACCGGACGCCGAGGGCGGAGTGGAAGGGAGTGAGCTGTGACTGAGGGTGGACGGGGGCGGCGTGTGGCTGACGGAACGCGCACCGGGCGCGGATACGGTTGTGACCGGCGCCCCGCGGCCCCTATCATGGCGGCATGATGTTGGGCGTCATCATCATCCTGGTGCTGCTGATCCCGCTGGTCGCCGTAATCCTCGACTCGCGGCTGGGGCAGGCGCTCGCCCGCCGGATCGAGGCCGGCGCCCCGGACAACGCGCGGCTCCGTGCGCTGGAGAACGAGGTCGACCGGCTCGGCGGGGAAGTGGAGCGGCTCCGTGAGGCGTCGGAGTTCGTCACCCGCCTGCTGGAGGAGCGGACGCAGGACCAGCACGGCTCGCTCCCGGAGCGGAGCGGGCGCGATGACTGACGGCCCGCCGGAGGGGGCGCGTCTGCCGCGCGAGCCGGAGCAGAGCCGGGTCGAGCCGGAGCCCGAAAAGGAAGCCGCGTCGGCCGGCAGCTCGGCGCACTGGGTGGCCGCGGGCATCCTGCTGAGCCGGATCTCCGGCGTGGTCCGGGAGATCTTCATCGCCCGCTTCTTCGGCACGAACGTGGCGGCGGACGCGTGGGCGGCGGCGGCGCGGATGCCGAACGTGCTCCAGGTCCTGCTGGGGGAGGGGACGCTGAGCGCGTCGTTCATCCCCGAGTATTCGAAGCTGCTGGAGGAGGGGCGGGAGAACGAGGCGGGGCGGCTTGCGGGAGCGATCTTCGCGCTCCTGTTGGCGGTGGCGGGAGGGCTGGCGCTGATCGGAGCGCTCCTCGCGCCGGTCCTGGTGAGCGTCTTCACCCCCGGGTTCGACGGGCTCCAGCGGGAGCTCACCATCCAACTGGTCCGGATCCTCTTCCCGATGGCCGGGGTGCTGGTGCTGTCGGCGTGGTCGCTGGGCGTGCTGAACAGCCACCGCCGCTTCTTCATCCCCTACGTGGCGCCGGTGATCTGGAACGCGTCCATGATCGCCGCGCTGCTGATCTGGGGGCCGGGCACCGAGTCGTCGGACCTGGTCGTCATCTTCGGCTGGGCGGCGCTGCTGGGTGGCGGGCTCCAGTTCCTGGTCCAGCTGCCGTGGGTGCTCCGGCTGGAGCGGTCGCTCAAGCTGCGCTGGCAGGACCGGACCATGCCGGCGGTCGTGACCACGGTGAAGAACGCAGGGCCGGCCATCCTGGGCCGGGGCGTGGTCCAGGTGAGCTCGTACATCGACATGTTCCTGGCGTCGTTCCTGGTGGCCGGCGCGGTGGGGGCCCTCCGCTACGGGCTGACCCTCTACATGCTGCCGGTGGCGTTGTTCGGGATGTCGGTGGCGGCGTCGGAGCTGCCCGAGCTGTCGCGGCGGCGCGACCGCGCGGTGGAGATCCTCCAGCAGCGGGTGCGGGGCGGCCTCCGTCAGATCGCGTTCTTCGTGGTGCCGACGGCGGTGGGGTACTTCGTCATCGGTCGGGTCATCATCGCCGCCCTCTTCGAGCGTGGCGAGTTCGAGCCATCCGACACCATCTGGACGCACTTCATCCTCATGGGCTACACGGTGGGGCTGATCGCCACCACCGGCACGCGACTCTTCTCCTCGGCGTATTTCGCGCTCCAGGACACCAAGACGCCGGCGAAGTACGCCGCGGTCCGGGTGGGGTTGGCGGCCGTGGCGGGCGGGTCGCTCATGCTGCTGGGCCAGAACGTGGTGGTGGCCGGCAAGCCCCTGAGCCCCGCTGGCCTCGCCCTCGGCTCCGGGCTGGCCGCCTGGGTCGAGTGGTACCTGCTGCGCCGGGAGCTGCGCTCGCGGATCGGCCCCACGCTCCCGCCGATCCGCGTGCTGGGCAAGATGGTAGGGGCCGCCCTCGGGGCCGCCGCCGTGGGACGGGGGCTCATGACGGTGCTGCCCGACTGGAACGCCGTGTTCCAGGCACTGGTCATCCTGCTGGTCTACGGGGCTGTCTACTTCGCCGTGGCCGC
>JBKGZE010000113.1:0-6999 GCA_046545735.1 Gemmatimonadota bacterium
ACTTCCGTTCCGTGACCGGAGCCTGCGCGGGGTGGCGCTCACGGGCGGGCGTGCCGGTCTGGTGGAGGAGGGTGCGCGGGTGCTGGGGCTGGCGGGTCAGCTGGTGCTGGAGCCGGCGCCTGCGGATGCTCGAACGCGGGTGGAGGCGGCGGGGTTGACGGTACTGGCGGAGGAGGGTGGTACGCTGGTGGCGGGGCGTCGCCGGTGATTGCGTGCCGGAGGGGCCATTTCTATCTTTGGGTCGATCCCGTCAACTCCCGGTTGTACCCTTCCGCGCCCGCCGAATGGACTTTCTGAAGAAGCTGTTCAATCCGCCGGCCGACGACGCCGTCGACTATTACCGGGAGGGTGTGGAGCTGCTGGGCGCGGGCCGCTACCACGAGGCGTTGACATCGTTCCGGCTGGCGCTGCGCGAGTCGCCGGGTGACGCGGCGGTGTTGCAGCAGATCGCGATTGCGCACACGCGGATCGGGATGACGGACGAGGCGGTGAAGGTGTACCGGCAGGTTCTGGATCGGGACCGGACGGCGATGGGAGCGCACTACGGTCTGGCGTTCCTGCTGTTGCGGGAGGGTCGGCGGGAGGAGGCGGTGGAGCACCTGCGGCGCTTCCTGGAGCGTCCGCCGGAGCTGGCGGAGGCGCAGCGGCACGTGGAGCACGCACGGGCGACGCTGTCGAGACTCGAAGGCGAGGAGTTTGGAGAGCGCTGAACATGAGCGATGTGGCGGTAGAGGTTCGCTGGGCGGAAGACCAGCGGTTCGAGGCGAACGGGAAGAACGGCGCGTCGCAGGTGGTGGACGGGCGGGCCGAAGTCGCGCCGTCGCCCATGGAGGGCCTGCTGATCTCGCTGGCCGGGTGCATGGGTGTGGACGTGGTGGAGATCCTGAAGAAGTCCCGGGTCCCACTGGACGGGCTGGTGGTCCGAGCGGAGGGCGACCGGCATCCCGAGCCGCCCCGGCGCTACACCGCCGTCCGGCTGATCTACGAGGTGTCGGGCGTGCCCGAGGGGGAGCGGTCGAAGCTCCAGCGGGCGGTCGACCTTTCGCGGGACAGGTACTGCAGCGTCCTGCACACCCTGCAACCGGACCTGGCGCTGTCCATACGGGTCGAGGCGGGCTGAGCGGGACCCCCCAACGCTGGAGACGCAGATGGCGGTTTCCGATCAATCTCGCCAGTACACCGCCCACCCTGCCGAGCTGCCGACGGGCACGCTGGTCGAGATCTTCTTCGACGCCGTCGAGGGGGTGGACAGCGCCGACGCGCTGCGGTACCGGGCGGGTCCGAACGACTGGCGGTCGATCAGCCATCGCGAGCTGCTGGACCGGGTCCGCTGGACGGCGTTGGGGCTGGAGGCGGTGGGGCTCGAGCGAGGGCAGCGAGTGGCGATCCTGTCGGAGAACCGACCCGAGTGGGCGCAGGCGGACTGGGCGGCGCTGTGCACGGGGATCGCGGACGTCCCGATCTACGACACGCTGCCGAGCAACCAGGTCGCGTATATCCTGGCGGACGCGGAGGCCCGCCTGATCTTCGTCTCGAACCGGGACCAGCTGGCGAAGGTCCTGGAGGTGTGGGACGAGGTGCCGCTGCTGGAGCGGGCGGTCCTGTTCGACGGCGAGTCGGATGACGCCCGGGTCCTGACGCTGGAGCAACTGATGGCGAAGGGGCGGGAGGCGGAGGCGGCCGGCCGGGGCGCGGGGTTCAGGGAGCGGGCGCTGGGGGCGCAGCCGGGCGACCTGGCGACCATGCTGTACACGTCGGGGACCACGGGCGCGCCGAAGGGCGTGCTGCTGTCGCACCAGAACATCTACAGCAACGTGATGGCGGTGCAGGAGCTGTTCTACGCCGGTCCGGAGGACCGGGCCACGAGCTTCCTGCCGCTGTCGCACATCCTCGAGCGGATGGTGGATTACTGGTTCTTCACGAACGGCGTCAGCATCGCGTACGTGCACGACATCGAGCTGGTGGCCGACTCGCTGGTGGAGATCGAGCCGACGCTGGCCGTCTCGACGCCGCGTCTGTACGAGAAGGTCTACGACAAGGTGATGTCGCAGACCGGCGTGAAGGGTCGCCTGGTGGTGTGGGCGGCCGGGGTGTCCGCCCGCTGGACGGACGCAAAGCTGTCGGGCCGCTCGCCGGGTCTGGCCACGTCGATCCAGCACGCCATCGCGGACCGGCTGGTGTTCACGAAGCTGCGGGCCCGGATCGGCGGCAAGCTCCGCTTCTTCATCTCCGGGGGCGCGCCGCTGGCGCTACACGTGGCCCGGTTCTTCTACGGGGCCAAGGTGCTGATCCTGGAGGGGTACGGCCTCACGGAGACGTCACCCGTGACGAACGTGAACACCGAGATGGACATGCGCCTGGGCACGGTGGGTCGGCCGGTGCCGAACACGGAGGTCATGATCGCGGCGGACGGCGAGATCCTGGTCCGCGGGCCGCAGGTCATGCAGGGCTACTACAAGCTGCCGGAGGCGACGGCGGAGGCCATCGACGGCGACGGCTGGTTCCACACCGGGGACATCGGCGAGATCGATGCGGACGGCTACCTGAGGATCACGGACCGGAAGAAGGACCTGATCGTCACGGCCGGAGGCAAGAACATTGCCCCGCAGCCCATCGAGAACCGCGTGAAGGAGAGCCCGTACATCGACGAGGCGGTGATGGTGGGGGACCGCAGGCCCTACCCGATCCTGCTGCTCGTGGCGAACGCGGGCAAGCTGGAGGAGTGGGCGGAGTCGGAGGGGATCCCGGCCCGGGGGGCGGAGCTCCTCGAGGAGCCGAGAGCGCGGTCGAAACTGGAGGAGGAGGCGCTGGGCAGGCTGGATGAGTTCGCCCGGTTCGAGAGGCCGAAGAAGACGGCCGTGCTGGCGGTGGAGTTCACGGTGGAGAGCGGGGTGCTGACGCCGACGCAGAAGGTGAAGCGCAGGGTGGTGGAGGAGCGGTTCGCGCCGGTGATCCGCGCCCTGTACGAGGGATCGGGGGGTGCGAACGGTGTCCGCTGAGCGTGCCGCGGGCGCGGCCCGGCTCGCGCTGGTCACGGCGCCGGACGCGGCGGTGGCCGAGTCGCTGGTCCGGCGTTTGGTGGAGGAGGGCGTGGTGGCGTGCGGCAACATCGTCCCGGGCCTGCGCTCCATCTACCGGTGGCGGGGAGAGGTGGAGCAGGCCGACGAGGTGCTGGTCCTGTTCAAGACCACCGCGGCCGGCGCGGACCGCCTGGTCCGACGCGTGCCCGAGCTTCACCCGTACGATGTCCCCGAGGTCCTGGTGGTGCCGATCGAGGCCGGACACGGGGCATACCTGGAATGGATCGCGGAGAACGTGGGTGAATCGAAGTGACTGATCCGGAGGCCGGGGAGCTCCCGGCGGGGAACGAGGAGGCGGCGGCGCCGGCGGATCCACTGGCGGAGGCCCGGCGCCGGGCGGTGGAGGAGCCGGAGAGCGTGGAGGCGCGCGTCGAGCTCGGCACGCTCTACCTGGAGCACGCCGAGTACGAGCTGGCGTTGGAGCAGCTGAACGCGGCCCGGTCGCTCGAGCCGGAGAACGTGGACGTCCTGGTCGAGCTGGCCGTGGCGCTGACGGGTGCCGGCAGGGCCGCGGAGGCGGAGAAGGAGCTGCGCCGTGCCCAGAGGTTGGACCCGGACCGGCCGCGGGTGCACAGCCAGCTGGGGATCATCCTCTTCAAGCGGGGCCTCTACAAGCAGGCGGAGGCGGAGCTCGCGCGTGCCCTGGAGCTCGATGACCGCAACGGGGATGCCTACTTCTACCGCGGTGAGGCGCTGAACCAGCTGGGGCGGCTGGACGACGCGCTGGAGATGCTGGAGCGGGCGGTCCAGTTCCAGCCGAAGAACGCCAAGGCCTACTACACGATGGGCATCCTGTACGACCGGAAGCACCTCCGCCAGGAGGCCACCACCATGTACCGCAAGGCCCGGGACGTGGGTGCGGCATGATCGGGCCCGGGGACCTGGGCGCGGCATGATCGAGGTGCGGGTCGGCGAGCTGGCGGACGCCGAGGCCGCGGCGTTGGTCCGCCCGGTGGCCTCGGACTTTTCGGCGGTGACGCCCGCCATGCGCCGCTTCGACGAGGCGGCGGGACCGGCGGTGGCGGAGCAGTGCGCCCGGCTGGGCGAGCTCCCGCTGGGCTCGGCGGTGATCACGGCGGCCGGGACGCTGGCGGCCGATTTCATCGTGCACGTGGCCGTCCGGTCGGGGGAGGAGAACCCCACGCCGGGTGTGGTGCGCCGCGGGCTGCGGAACGCGCTGCGCCGTCTGGACGACTGGGAGATCGAGACGGTGGCGCTGGTCCCGCTCGGGACCGGGGCCGGGAACCTCGACGCCGAGGAATCGGCGGCGGTCATGGTCCCGCTGCTGGCCGAGCACGTGCGGGAGACGGGCCGGCCGTCGCGGGTGCTGGTGCTGGTGGAGGACGGGTACGAGGAGACGGTCTTCGCCGCGGCCGCGCGAGCGGTGGCGGAGGGAGCGGTGCCCGGCCCGTGAAAGCTCGTCACGTGGTGGGCGCGGCCACGGTCCGGACCCGCGCCCGCCTCGGCCCGCGCTCCAGCTTCCCCGCCGTCAGCCTCGAGGGCCGGACGCTCTGGCTGCTCCGGTCCTCGCCGCTCATGCTCCAGCGGTGAACCGTCCCGAGCGCCTGAGCCGTACGAGGGTCTGGGTCGTGGACCCGATCGACGGGACCCGCTCGTACATCGCGGGGTATCGTGAGTTCGCCGTCTCGGTGGCGCTGGCGGAGGACGGCGAGGCGGTGGTGGGCGTGGTCTACAACCGGCCCGCCGTGAGGTTTTCTGGGCGTCGCGGGACGGGGCGCCTTCCGCGTGGTGGACTGGTCGGGCGACATTGCCCCGAGCCCCACGTCCACGGCGTTCTGGCGGCCGCGCCGGGGCTGTTCGCGCCGCTGCTGGAGCGGGTACGGAGCCTGCCGTCCGACCGGCTCCGGCCGTGGACCGCCGAGGACGAGCATTGAGGACTGGGAGGGACGGATGTACGTCGTCGTAGGGATCGTCGCACTGCTGATCGGGATCTACATCGGGCTCGGCATGCCGGGGCTGCCCGGTCGCGAGGACCGGGTGCTGCCACGCGGCATGAGGCGCCGTCGCCCGAGCCATTTCACGCCGCTGGACCTGCTGCGCAGACACGACCGTCCGAGCAGACGCCGGTGACGGGGCTTCGACCCGGAGCGTTCCGGCTGATCCACGAGGTCGCCGTCCGGTTCACCGACCTCGACGCCGCGGGGCACGTCCATCACTCCGTCCCGCTCCTGTACTGGGAAGAGGCGCGGATCCGTTACTGGCGGATCGTGGCCGGCCGGGATGGCGCGGCGGACCCCGACTACGTGATCGGCCAGATCACGCTCACGTACCACCACCGCATCCACTACCCCGCCACCCTTCGGGCCGGCGTGCGCACGACCGGGCTCGGGCGGAGCAGCTTCGACATGGAGTACGCCCTGTGGGACCGGGAGGACCGGCTCCTGTGCTCCGGGGCCAGCACGCAGGTCGTGTACGACTATGGCGCGGCGCGACCCCGGCCCCTGGAGCCGGAGACGCGCCGGCGGATCGAGGACTACGAGGGCTTCAGAGGAGCGCCTGGACCAGCACCAGGCTGATCCCGATCACGCCGCCGAGGGCGTACCCCAGGTATACGATCAGCTGGAGCTCCCGCTCGGTGACCCCGCGGACGAGCTGCTCGACCTTCGGCATCGGGTAGTCGAGGATCTTCCGCTCCACCTTCCCGGCGACATCGATCCGCTGGGCCACGGCCGGGACCTGCTCCTGGAGCCAGCCCCAGAGCGGGTCGCGGATGGCGTCGCGGATGCGCACCGCAGCGTCCTCGCCCAGCAGGTCCGCCGGTCGGCCGATGGGCCGCTCCAGGACGAGGGCCACACCGCGCCCGGCGACCTCCTCGTACACGCCCGTGGCTTCCTCGCTCCGGGCGGCCGAGACGAGGGCGTCGGCCACCCGGTCGGCGGGCAGCCCGGCCAGCAGGTCGCCCCAGGTGCGGTTCTCGGCCGCGCCGAGGGTGGACCGCAGCTTGTCCACCAGGAACTCACGGGTGCCCGGGTCCCGGGCGACGCTGAGGACCCAGCCCGTCACCGTGTCCTTCACCTGCTCCACGCTCGGGTCGCCGGAGCGGCCCAGGACGGACGCGACGGGGCGACGAAGGAAGTCGACGATGGCGTCGTTGACGCTGCGGGCCATGGCGTCGCGGACGGCGTCGTCGTGCAGGAGCTCGGAGAGATTGGCCGCGCCCTCGGACTCCATGGCGCGGATGACCCGCTCCACGGTGTCGGGCGGGATGATCAGCGCCGCCACCACCCGCTTGTAGAAGTTCAGGTCCTGCAGGAACCGCTCGAGGAGGCGGTGCAGGACGGCCCGCAGCTGCTCCCTCGCGTCCGGGTCCTCGAGCATGGTGGCGAGTCGCTCGATGGCGAGCGGCAGGTACCCGGCGATGGCCTTCTCCACCGCGGCCACCAGCCCCACCGGGAGCAGCTCCTCGAAGGTGCGGTCGGGCTGGAGGAGACGGTTCCCCGTCCGCTCCAGGTAGTCGTGCACCGCCCCTTCGAACCCGGCCCCGCCCACGGCGTCCCGGATCAGGCGACGGGCCAGGTTCGTGACCGCTTCCTCTCGCGCTTCCGTCAACAGCTCGGCCACCGGCCGGTCCCGGATGTCCTCCATGAAGTCACGGACCCATCGGTGCGCGGCGTCGCGGAACGCCTCCGAGCCGAGGTACTGCCGCAGCCGGCTCACCGCGCTGTCTGCGACCTCATCCAGGACCGGTCGGATCTCCGCGACCACGGCCGCGGGGAGGACCTCGGCGAGGCTGCCCCGCTCCTGCTCGAACAGGGCCCGGAGGAAGCGGTCCAGGCGCTCGTCGAACGCGTCGCGGAACGCGGGCTCGGCGAGGGCGCGGGCGAGGTCGTCACCGGTGAGGAGCCGCTCGCCCACCGTGCGCCCCATGGCCCCGGCGAGCCGCTCCCGGTTCTTCGGG
>JBKGZE010000114.1:0-6959 GCA_046545735.1 Gemmatimonadota bacterium
GGCTCAGGGCGGGCGAAGCGGTCGGCCGAGCGGGGGCAGGCAGGGCGGACGACGACCGAGCGGCGGGCGTCGCGGCCCGGGCGGTGGCGCCGCCGGCCCTCGTGGCGGCGGGCGCTGACCCGCCACTCGCCTCCGACGCGCTGGTCCAATCGGGATAGGGGGTAGCCGGTGATCCCGGCCATGCCGGGGCACACTACGCGAGCGGCCCCGGCGATCGAGCGCCGGGGCCGCTGGAGCATCTGCCGGTGGACCCTGACTACTTCACCGCGTCCTTCAGCGCCTTGCCGGGGCGGAACGACGGGCTCGTGGTCGGGCCGATCTTGATCTCCTCACCCGTGCGCGGGTTCCGGCCCGTCCGGGCCTTCCGCTCGCGCGTCTCGAACGTGCCGAAACCCGTTATCTGGACTTTGTTCCCCTTCTTCAGCGCGTTCGCAATGATCCCTTCCCGGGTGTTGAAGAGAGCGTCGACGGTGCGCTGTGCGTCGGCCTTCGTCATGTCGGTTTCGCTCGCCAGCGCCTGAACCAGTTCGGACTTGTTCATGTGTTGCTCCTAGAGAGGTGGTCGATGACGGTATCGGTTCGGTACGGCCGGCGGGACTCTCCACCTCGGGCCTTCACGTTCACGGGGCGGGCCCGAAGCCGCGGGGCCGTGGGCAACGATCCTGGCCTTGCAGCGCGGCGCGTCGGGCGCCACGTTCTCCGCAGCCGGGAAAGGCCGTAAGGCCCGGATACAGTAGGTGGCACACCGGAATGCGTCAAGGAATCCGTAGACGACCGTGACCCGCCGCACCCATCAGCCCAGCGATCCGACCCAGGGCTCCGAGCGAATCCGCGGGCTCGAGCTGGAGGTGGCACGCGAGATCGCCGAGGCGTTCCTCACAGCCTCCTCCCCCCTCGAGGTCTACCGCCTCGCCCTCGCCCGCGTCACCCCCGTCGTGGGAGCCTCCTTCGCCTCCGTCTTCCTCCGCGACGACCACGACCCACGCCTCCTCCGGCTCGCCTGCGCACAGAACTGGCCGCAGGCCTCCGCCCGGTTCCTGGGCGACCTGCGCATCCGGGAAGGACGAGGCCCGACCGGGCGCGCCGTCGGTCAGGGGAGGTCGGTCGAGGTGGAAGACGTCTTCGCCGACCCGGCGCTCGAGGAGTGGTGGGAGCCCGCCCGGGAGCTCGGCTTCACCTCCATGACCTCGCACCCGCTGATCGTGGACTGGCGGGTCTTCGGCGCCCTGAGCTTCTATTTCGGGGAGCGTCAGGCGTTCGACGCCGGCTCTCGCGAGCTACTGGCCATCGTGGCTCACCAGCTGGCGGCCACCGCCGAGCGCGCCCACCTCATCGCCGACCTGCGGTCGAGCAACGCCCGGCTCGAGCGGGAGAACGACGCGCTGATGCAGAAGATCGCGGCCGTGGAGGCCGCCCTGGAGCGTGCCCGGGAAACGAAGCGCTCGCCGCCCCTCAGCGATGGTTCCGGGAAAGAGGACGAATCGCGCTGAACGGTGCGAAAACCCTGCGCTCCCGACGGATCCGGATCGGGTCCGCCTCATCCAGCAGACGCTGGAAAGGGTAGCAGCTCTCCCGTCGCAGCAGGTGGCTGCGGTCCACGGGTGAGTGGCGGGCCGCACGCCGGAGGTCGTTCGTTCGGAACGGGCTCCAGGACACTGGACGTACCGGCAGCGGGTCCCCCAAACGACCCCCACGAAGACACGGAAGAGGCGACGACAACACCAGGCGAGTGACCTGAAAAGTACCCGAAGTTCCGATCGTTGCAAAGGTCACACCCGCCCGGACCCGCCCGGACCCGCCCGGACCCGCCCAAGCCACCCGCCCAAGCCACTCGCCCAGCCACCCGCCCAAGCCACCCGCCCCAGCCCTACCCTCCACCCCGCCCGGGCATCCCGCGCGGCCGGGTCATGGCATCCGGGGCGAGGATCCGGTCGAGCTCCTCGCGGGTCATCCATTCCTTCTCGAGGACCAGCTCGTAGACACCCCGGTTGCTCGCCAGCGCCTCACGGGCGACCGCGGTCGCCCGTTCGTAGCCGATGTAGGGGACCAGCGCCGTGACCACACCGATGCTCTTCTCCAGCCCCTCGCGGATGCGATCCCGGTCGGCCTCGATCCCCACGATGGTGCGCTCGCGGAGGACGATGCACGCCTGGGTCAGCATGTCCACGGACTGGAAGATGTTGAATGCGATCACGGGCTCGAACACGTTCAGCTGGAGCTGCCCGCCCTCGGCCGCCAGCGTCACGGTCAGGTCGTTCCCGATCACCTGGAAGGCGACCTGGTTCACGACCTCCGGAATGACGGGATTCACCTTCCCCGGCATGATGCTGGATCCCGGCTGCATCGGCGGCAGCCGGATCTCGCCGAGGCCCGCCCGGGGCCCGCTGCTCAGGAGCCGCAGGTCGTTGCAGATCTTCGAGAGCTTGACCGCCAGCCGCTTGAGCGTACCGGAGAGGTGGACGAACACGCCCGTGTCCTGGGTCGCCTCCACGAGGTCCGGGCTCGTGATGAGATCGATCCCGGTGATCCGCGACAGCGCCGAGCGCACCTCCTCGGCATAGCGCGGGTCCGTGTTGATCCCGGTCCCGATGGCGGTGGCGCCCATGTTGATCTCGCGGATGAGGCTCGCCGCCACCCTCAGCCGCTCCACCTCTTCGCCCAGGGTGACGCCGAACGCCTTGAACTCCTGGCCGAGCGTCATGGGGACGGCGTCCTGGAGCTGAGTCCGGCCGATCTTCACGATGTCGGCGAACTCGTCGCCCTTGGCCAGGAAGGCGTCGCGGAGGCCACCCACCGCCTGCTCCAGGTCACGGAGCGACCAGATGGCCGCGATCTTCAGCGCCGTCGGGTAGGCGTCGTTGGTCGACTGCGAGAGGTTCACGTGGTTGTTGGGGTGGACCACCTCGTAGTCGCCCCTGCGGCGGCCCATCAGTTCGAGGGCCCGGTTCGCGATCACCTCGTTCGCGTTCATATTGGCGGACGTCCCGGCGCCCCCCTGGATCACGTCCACCACGAACTCGCCGTGCAGCCGCCCGTCCCGGATCTCGCGGGCCGCCGCGACCACGGCGGCCGCGACGTCGTCGTCGAGCAGCCCCAGCTCGCGGTTGGCCTCCGCCGCCGCCTCCTTCACCGCTGCCAGGGCGTTGATCAGCTGCGGGTACTGGGAGATCGGGATCCCGGTGATCGGGAAGTTCTCCACAGCCCGGAGCGTCTGGATCCCGTAATAGTGGCGGTCCGGCAGGTCGCGCTCGCCGAGGAGGTCGTGCTCGCGCCGGGTCGCGCCCGACCGGTACGCCGCCTCCCCGCCGGTCACCCGCCCGGCCGCGCTGACCCGCTCGGTGATGAACCGGACCGCGGCGCCCACGAGCCGGGAATGGAGCTCGGGTCGGTCGGCGGCGATGGTGGCCAGGGCGTCCCGTGGAACCTCGAACGCTTCCAACGGCTCCCGGACGTAGGCGGAGGCCGAGTGCGGATAATCGTCGAGGAGGCTGTCCTCACCGTAGGAGTCGCCCGGCCCGAGGGTGGCGAGGACGGTCGGTCGGCCGCGCTGCCCGGTACGGAGCTCGAGCCGGCCCCGAAGGATTATCCCGAACGCCTGCCGCGGCTGGCTCTCGTGGAAGACGTACGTGTCGGGCAGATAGCCGATCACCTGCCCGCGCTCCATCAGATATTCCAGCTCCTCCTCGTCCAGATCCCGGGTGAGCGGGTGGCTCCGGAGGGTGTCGAACGGTGTGGTGTCCATGCGTCCTGTCAGGCGGGCCGTGCCCCGCCGCCCAAGTGAAAGAACGACCCGCCGTGAGCGCCACGGCGGGTCGTCCCGTGCGTGCGTTTAAGACTTCGTTCGCGCGCGACTGCTGTCAACCTCAGTACTCGACGCCCAGCTCGCTGCGGGCGTCACGTCCGCTGGCGATCAGCTCGACCGTCCAGTTGTACGGGTCGGCCCCCTCGGCTTCCCGTTCCTCGTAGCTCCGACTGTACTTCACCATCCCGCCCGGCACGTCGTCGGTCAGCCACCAGTCGTACCTCCCGGCGTCCATGCCGCCATAGCGGACGTGCTTCGCCGTATACGACCCGGCCGGGACGCGCAGCGTCTCCGTGCCGACCACGGCGCCCTCGAGGCTCTCGGCCGTGAGGCGGCGCGGCTCGACGTAGCCGTACGTGCCTTCTTCCACCGGCATCTCCTTCGCCTCCGGCTCGCCCGGCATCTTGCTCCGCATCCGCACGAACTCCCCGGTCTCGGGGTCGAACAGCGCTTCCACGGTGATGCTGTCCCGGCCTTCCTCGGCCTCGGCGATGTACTTCACGCGCCACCACTCCTTGCCGTCGTCGCGACGGTTCAGGAACGCCCGCTCCATCTCGTCGGGCTGGCCCTCGGTGTCCGAGTCCACCAGGCGCCAGCGGGTCCACTCGCCGGGAGCGTAGTCGGTGCCCTCGAAGGTGTACGAGCCCGAGTGGAAGGCCATGGTGAACAGGTAGTTCATGTAGATCGCGGTCAGGTCCGGCGTCCAGATGGCCGGCATCCGGGCCGCGAGCGCCGCCCCGGCCTGCTCGCCGACCCTGGTGCCGATGGCGTCGCCGATGCCCGTGCCCGCCCGGCGTCCGGCGGCGTCGAGCGCGCTGTCCAGGGTGGTACCGCACCCCGCCAGGAGCAGGGTGGCCAGGAGCACCACGGGTCGAGATGACGACTTCATGAGATTGCCTCCACGTGCTGAGAAACAAGCGGCTGAACGCCGGCCGATCGGCCGTCGTGGCATGGGCGGCTCCCATAATACGCGGTGGCCCCGCCGGCTACAAGAGAGTTCGGGTGGTTGCGGTTTCTGGCCCCGCCGGGTTCCGCCAGCCCCACTCCGGGACGCGTGCCCTCCGCACCGGAACCTTTCCGGGCGGCGGGGTGCAGCGAAGTGGACGGTGGCGGAGCGGTCCATTACTTTGCCGCGTTCGGTATTCCTTGAACCTTCGAGATCCGGGATAATGAAAGATCGCACAGGCGAGTTCGCCGACGAGGCGGCCGCGGAGCTGGCCGGCCCCCCGAGCGCGGCGGCGGTGGCAGCTGACGATACGAGTTTCTTCGGGCACCCCCGCGGGCTGGCGACGCTCTTCTTCACCGAGATGTGGGAGCGGTTCAGCTACTACGGCATCCGGGGGCTGTTGATCCTGTTCATGACCGCGGCCGTGGCGAACGGCGGGCTGGGATTCGACGTGCCGAAGGCGGCGGCGATCTACGGCCTGTTCACCGGTTTCGTCTACCTGCTGGCGCTCCCGGGCGGCTGGGTGGCGGACAAGGTCATGGGCCAGCGGCAGGCGGTGATCTGGGGCGGCGTGCTGATCGCGGCCGGGAACTTCATGCTGGCCACGCCGGGGCTGACCACGTTCTACGCCGGCCTGGTTTCCATCATCCTGGGCACGGGGCTGCTGAAGCCGAACGTCAGCACCATCGTGGGCGAGCTGTACCCGGAGGACCAGCCGGCGCGGCGGGACGGCGGGTTCACGATCTTCTACATGGGGATCAACATCGGCGCGCTCGTGGCCCCGCTCATCGTGGGGTTCCTGGGCGAGTCCATCAACTGGCACCTGGGCTTCGCCGCGTCCGGGATCGGGATGCTGCTGGGCCTGGCCCAGTTCCTGATCATGGGCAAGTCCCTGGGCGACGCCGGCGTCTACCGTGGCACGCCGGAGGACCGGCGCACCGGGTTCAGCATGCTGGCGGTGGGCGTGCTGGTCACCGGGCTGATCTTCGCCGGGCTCTGGATCATGTCCAACACCGGCGCGCTGACGATCACGATCAGCGGGGTCGCGAACGCCGGCGGCGTGGTCATCGTGTCCATGGCGATCCTGTACTTCCTGTGGATGCTGATCGCGGGTGGGCTCGAGGCCGTGGAGAAGAAGCGGGTGGTCACGATCTTCGTCCTCTTCGTCTTCTCCGCCCTCTTCTGGTCGGGGTTCGAGCAGGCCGGCTCCTCGCTGAACCTGGTGGCCGAGCGGCTGACGGACCGGGTCTTCTTCGGCTGGGAGATGCCGGCGAGCTGGCTGCAGTCGGTGAACCCGCTCTGGATCATCACGCTGGCGCCCGTCTTCGCCTGGCTCTGGGTCTTCCTGGCCAAGCGCGGGAAGGAGCCGTCGAGCCCCATGAAGTTCGTGGTCGGCCTGGTGCTCCTGGGCGCCGGGTTCCTTGTCATGAGCTGGGGAACCTACGTCGCCGCGACCGGCGGCAAGATCAGCCCCATGTGGCTGGTGGTCGTCTACCTGCTGCACACCTGCGGTGAGCTCTCGCTGAGCCCGGTGGGGCTGAGCATGATCACGAAGCTGTCGCCGCAGCGCTACGTGGGGCAGATGATGGGCGTGTGGTTCATGTCCGTCTCGCTGGGCAACCTGATGGCCGGGCTCGTGGCCGGCTACTACGAGGCGATGTCGCTGCCCATGCTGTTCGGGGCGGTGGCCGCCACCACCATCGGCGGCGGAATCGTCCTCCTCTTCCTGGTGCCGTTCCTGCGCCGGCTGATGAGCGGCGTGCACTAGCGAGACCCGGCCCGCGTGAAGGTCGAGCGAGAGCAGGTCGACGGAGCCCCGGAGGGAGGCAGCGCCTCCCGCTGGGGCTCCGTCCTCATCGGGGCCACCTTCCTGATCGGGATCGGCTCGGTCTTCCTCGTCTCGCCCGAGAACGCGGAGGTCCGGGCGGCGCTCCAGGCGCTGGGTCCTCTGGCCCCCCTGGCCTATTTCCTGACCGAGATCGTCCAGGTGGTGATCATCCCCGTTCCGGGGCAGCCGTTCGAGGTGGCCGGCGGCTGGCTCCTGGGGCTCGCGGGTGGGAGCGTGATCGGCTCGGCCGGCGCGTTCGCCGGCTCCCTCGCCGCCTTCCACATCGCCCGCAGGTTCGGGCGGGACTGGGTCCGCCGGCACGTGGGAGGCGGGGTGCAGAGCCGCGTCGCACGGGAGCTGGAGAAGGGCAGCCGGATGGAGTG
>JBKGZE010000115.1:0-6930 GCA_046545735.1 Gemmatimonadota bacterium
CGCCAGCCGCTCCCGCACCTGCGCCTCCACCCCGCCCGCGACCACCAGCCCCTGCGGCACTCGCCCGAGGGCGGGGAAGCGGTACTCCTCGTCCCGCCACCGGATGGCGCCCCGCCGGAAGTCCACGGCCAGCTCGTCGCCGGGGATGGCTGTCGCCTCGTCGGTGCCCAGCGCCGCCTCCACCGCCCGGACCAGCCCGGGCGACTCGACGCAGATGAGCCCGTTGTTGAACGCGTTTCTGAGATACGTCTGGGAGAAGCTCCCTGCGATGACCAGGGCGATCCCCCGGGCCTGCAGCGCCGTGGCCGCCTGCTCGCGGCTCGAGCCCGTCCCGAAGTTCCAGCTCCCGACCAGGACGTCGCCTTCGCCGACGCGCTCGGCGAACGTGGGGTCGTAGTTGGCCATGACGACCGCCGCCATCTCCTCGGGCGTGCGGTCCTGGTACGTGTGCTCCTTTCCGTAGATGCCGTCGGTGTTCAGGTTCCGGCGGTGCACCCAGACCAGCCGGCCTTCGACGCGGGCGGGGAAGCCGTCCAGGATCTCCACGTCCTCGTCGGCCAGGGCCGGCGCGTCGCGCTCCTCGTAGCTCCGCGTCGGGGTGCCGCCGTCGAGGCCGCCGTCGGTGATGTGCCCCGCCACCGCCGAGGCGGCGACGACGGCCGGCGCGGCCAGGAAGACCTGCGCGTCCCGGGCGCCCATGCGTCCCTTGAAGTTGCGGTTGGTCGCGGAGACCCCCACCTCGCCCGGGCCCAGCAGCCCGGCGCCGAGGCCTATGCACGGCCCGCAGCCGGGCGGCAGCGGGATGGCGCCGGCCTCGAGCAGGTCGCTCCAGGTGCCGTCCGACTCGGCCCGGTCCTGGATCTCCCGGCTCGCGGCGGCCACGTAGAGCTCGACGCCCTCGGCCACCTTCTGGCCGCGCAGTACCGCCGCGGCGGCCTGCAGGTCCTCGAGCCGGCCGTTCACGCACGACAGCAGGTAGGCCTTGTCGATGGCGATCCGCTCCCGCTCCGCGTCGGCCACGCTCCGGCCCGCCTGCACCGTGTCGGGCCCGGCCAGGAACGGCCGGACGTCGGCCAGGTCGACGGTGATGCGGGCGGCGTAGTGGGCATCGGGATCCGGAGCCGGGGGGGCGGTGCCCCAGCTCTGGATGTCGTCGTCGCTGATGCGGGTCCGGTGGACCAGCTCCAGCCGCTCCTTCCGGGCGTCCAGGTACTCGACGGTCCGCTCGTCGACGGGGAACCAGCCGACGAGCGCACCCCACTCGGTGGTCATGTTGGCGATGCTCATCCGGTCCGCCATGGTGAGCGACGCCACGCCGGGCCCGCTGAACTCGACGGCCGCGTTCAGCGCCTCGCCCTGGTCGTAGAGGTGGCACAGGGTGAGGATCAGGTCCTTCCCGCTCACGCCCTCCGGCAGCGCGCCCTCGAGCCGGACCTGCACCGTGCGCGGGACCTGCCACCAGAACTCGGCTGTGGCCCAGATCGCCGCCGCGTCGGTCCGGACCACCGGGGTGCCCAGCGCGCCGACGGCGCCGTACGTGTTGGCGTGGGAGTCACTGGCCACCACCAGCGCGCCGGGAAGCGCGAAGCCACGCTCGATCATGATCTGGTGACCGATCCCGGTGCCCTCGGGATGGAACGCCAGCCCGTGCGCCCGGCAGAACTCCCGGATCCGCCGGTACTTGTCCACGTTCTCCGGCGACGTGTTCTGGATGTCGTGGTCCAGGACCACCACCGGCTGGGCCGGGTCCGCCACCCGCTCGGCGCCGATGGCCGCGAACTTGGCCATCACGGACCAGGTGTTGTCGTGCGTCAGGATGTGCCGCGGCCGAAGGGTGACCATGTCCCCCGGGCGCAGTGGCCGGTCCGGCCCGTCCACCATGTGGGCCCTGGCGATCTTCTCCACCACGGTCGCGCCCATCGCTCCTCCTTGCGCGGTCGGTCCCGCGCCATCAGCGGTCGGCCCGCGGGTCATCCAAGCCGCTTCACCAGCTCGCGGCCTCCGGTCCGTGACCGGTGCCCGTACCTGTCGCCAAAGTAGTCCGCCCGCCACGGGATTGCTGTGGGGCAAACCTTGAATCTGAGGGGCGGTTTCCGCCGTGGGATTCCCTACAGGGCCACTACTTGAACGGCAGGTAGGCCATGAAGTCCGCCTGGTGGACGATGATCGCCTCTGTGGTCCGCTTCACCATGTCGCCCTCGCCCGCGTGGGCGGCGATGATGTGGCAGACAGGGTCCGGCACCCCGCACTCCAGCGCCAGCGCGACGCCGGTGAACGGGTGACGCAGCGCCTTGCCCCGGGCGCTCTGCCGGACCTCGCCGTCGACCTCCTCGTACTCCAGGAGCTTGCCCACGTCGGCCAGGATCGCGCCGGCGATCACCGTGTCCATGTCGATGGCGAGGGCGTGGCCCATGAAGTCGGCCATCGCTTCCGCGCCCTTGCGGGCGATGTGGACCACGCACCGCTTGTGCTGCATGAAGGTGGCCTGGCAGTCGGGGACGAGGAGCGTGAACGGGATCCGTTCCAGGTCGTCGGCCTCGAGCGGGCTGCGCTCGAGCGCCAGCTCCCATGTCCGTGCCACCTTCTCCCGGAGCTCGGGGTCCGCGATCCATTCCAGCTCCGGCCAGAGTCGCTGCACCGCATTCTGCATCGGTTCCTCGTGCGCGTATGGTGGGGTCTGCAGGGCTTCGGGGGCATATGGGTAGCATCCCGCGAGGCAATGGGCAACGGAGGTCGCGGCGGCGACGCCGGCCGCCAGCGCTGTCAGTTCAGGGCGTCGACCGCGCCGGGGTACGGCCGCCACGCGCCGCGGTTGTCCGTGGCGGCGAACCGGCGCGACCGGCGCGAGCTCGCGGGCGGCTCTACACGAGGAAGCGGTCCAGCAGCATGAGGGTGAGGAGCACGGGCAGGTAGGTGATGGAGCCGAAGAAGAGGTGCCACGCCCGCTGGTCGTTCCGCACGGCCCAGAGCCGGGCGCTGAGCACCACCATGGCGACGCCGAGGACCGCGGCGCCGACGCCATAGAGCCAGTCGATGAGCCCGGCGGCCACGGGAACGAGGCTCACGCCCAGCAGGGCGACGGAGTAGCCGAAGCTCTCGACGCCCAACCGCCAGCCGTCGGGGTCCACCACCGTCAGCATCCGGTGCCCACCCCGGGCGTAGTCCTCCCGGTAGACCCACACCAGCGCGTAGAAGTGGGGCATCTGCCAGAAGAAGACGACGCCGGTGATGGCCAGCGCCGCGGCGCCGACCGGCTCGCCGGCGGCGGTCCACCCCGCCAGCGTCGGGAGCGAGCCGGGCAGCGCGCCGACCAGCGTCGCATGGTGCGTGCGACGCTTCAGCGGCGTGTAGACCAGCACGTAGCTGAGCAGGCTCGCCGCCACGACCGCCATCGTCGCCACGTTGACGAAGAGGACCAGGTGGAGCAGCCCCCAGACCGACAGCAGGCTGGCGAACACCAGCGCCACCCGCGGCGCGACCCGACCCGCCGGGAGGGGGCGCATGCGGGTCCGGCGCATCCGCGCATCCGTGTCCCGCTCCCACCACATGTTCAGCGCGTTCGCGCCCGCCGACGCCAGCGCCGCGCCGAACACGGTGTGGAAGAGCCGGAGCAGGCTCGCGTCGCCTCCGGTCGCCATCAGGTACCCGGCCGCCGTGGTGAACACCACGAGCCGCGTAATCCCCGGCTTCGTCAGCGCCGCCAGGTCGCCGAACCTGGTCCGGGAGTGGCGCGAGACGCTCGCACTGCGGTCGGGTGAGGCAGAAGTGGCAGGCACGCCGGGAAACCTAATCACACAGAGCCACGGAGGTACAGGGGCACAGGGGGACGCGGAGGAGCCCGGGGACACACGGGACGCGGATCCCCGGGAACAGCGAGAGGGGCACGGCGCGCCGCGAACAGCGAGCGCCCCGTACCCCTCCGTGCCTCGGTCCCTGTGTCCTTCCGTACGCCCTACATCTTCTTCAGCTCGGCGACGATCTTCATGAGCGAGTCCTTCGCGTCGCCGAAGAGCATCTTGTTGTTGTCGTTGTAGAAGAGCGGGTTGTCCGTGCCGGCGAAGCCGGGGTTCAGGCTCCGCTTCATGACGATCGTGTTCTTCGCGTAGTCCGCGTTGATGATCGGCATGCCGTAGAGCGGGCTCTCCGGCTTGGTCCGGGCGTCCGGGTTCACCACGTCGTTGGCGCCCACGATCAGGGCCACGTCCGTCCGCTCCATCTCGGAGTTGACGGCGTCCGACTCGTATAGCTGGTCGTAGGGCACGTTCGCCTCGGCCAGGAGCACGTTCATGTGCCCGGGCATCCGGCCGGCCACCGGGTGGACGGCGAACTTGACCCCGACGCCCTTCTCGCCGAGCAGGTCGCTCAGCTCGCGGGCCTGGTGCTGCGCCTGCGCCACGGCCAGGCCGTAGCCAGGGATCACCACAACGTTCTCGCTGTACGCCATGAGCACCGCGGCATCCTCGGCCGTGATCTCCTTGACGATCTTCGGAGCGCCGTCCCCGCCGCCCACGGCCTGGACCTGCGAGCCGAACGCGCTGAACAGCACGTTGGCCAGCGACCGGTTCATTGCCCGGCACATGATGTTCGTCAGGATCAGCCCGGACGCGCCCACCAGGGCACCGGCGATGATCAGCACGTTGTTGCTGAGCACGAACCCGGCCGCGCTGGCCGCGAGCCCCGAGTAGGAGTTCAGCAGCGCCACCACCACGGGCATGTCCGCTCCGCCGATCGGCATCACGAACAGGATCCCGAACACGAACGAGAGCGCGACCAGCACCAGGAAGATGCTCAGCGGCGCGCCCACCTCCACGCTGATCCACGCGGCGGCGCCGAGCAGCGCCAGGAAGAGCAGCGCGTTGATGACCTGCTGCCCGGGGTACGTGTACGGCTTCTCGAAATAGCCCTCGAGCTTGGCCCACGCCACGAAGCTGCCGCTGAACGTGATGGTCCCGATCAGGACCGAGAGCGCGATGGTCAGCGAGACGTCGAACGTCGCAGCCTCCGCCGCCGCGCCGCCCAGCCGGAGGTACTCCGCCGCCGCCACCAGCGCCGAGGCGCCGCCACCGAAGGCGTTGAACACCGCCACCATCTGCGGCATGGCCGTCATCTCGACCCAGCGCGCCAGGAACGCGCCGATCCCGGCGCCGATCACCAGCCCGATGAGGATCCAGGTCCAGTCGAGCCCCACGTCCGGCGTGAGCAGCGTGGCCACGATGGCCAGCAGCATCCCCGTCGCGCCCAGCATGTTCCCGCCGCGCGCGGTGTCCGGGTGGCTCAGGCGCTTCAGCCCCACGATGAAGAGGACGGAGGCGACGAGATACGCAAGTAGAATTGTCAGTTCCATCGCCTTACGCCTTCCTCTCTTCCTTCTTCTTGAACATCTCCAGCATGCGGTCGGTCACCATGAAGCCGCCCACCACGTTGATGGTGGCCATGATCACGGCGATCACGCCGATCACGGTCTGCGCCGTGCCCTCGACCTGGGTGGAGAGGATCAGGAGCGCGCCCACGATGCTGATGCCCGAGATGGCGTTGGACCCCGACATCAGCGGGGTGTGCAGGATCGATGGAACCTTGGTGATGACCTCGAAGCCCACGAAGACCGCAAGCACGAAGACGTACACCGATACGAGTAGTTCTGGCATGTTCGTATCCCCTTCTCGTTACGCGCCAATGGCTTCGCGGACCCGCTCGTGCACGACCTCGTTCTCGTGCGTCACGCAGCTCTCGCGAGTGATCTCGTCCTCGAAGTCCACCTTCAGCGCCTTCGTCTCGGCGTCGTACAGGTGCTTCAGAAGCTCATAGATGTTCTTCGAATACATCATGCTGGAGTTGCGCGGCAGCTCGCTCGCGGGGTTCACCCGGCCGATGACCTTCACCCCCGCGTGCACCACCGTCTCGCCCGCCTCGGTCAGCTCGCAGTTCCCGCCGGACTCCGCCGCCAGGTCCACGATCACCGCCCCACGCCGCATCCCCTCGACCATCTCCTTCGTGATCAGCACCGGCGCCTTCCGACCCGGCACCTGTGCCGTGGTGATCACCACGTCGCTCTCGGCGCAGATCTTCGTCAGCAGCTCATGCTCCTGCTTCTGCTGCTCCTCCGTCACCTCCTTGGCGTAGCCGCCCGCCGTCTCCGCCTCCGCCAACGCCACGCCCACGAACTGCGCGCCCAGCGACTCCACCTGCTCCGCCGCCGCCGGCCGGATGTCGAACCCCTTCACCCGCGCGCCCAGCCGCTTCGCCGTCGCGATCGCCTGCAGGCCGGCCACGCCCGCACCGATCACCAGAACCTTCGATGGCGGAATCGTCCCCGCCGCCGTCGTCAGCATCGGGAAGAACGTGTCCACCGCCAGCGCAGCTTCCAGCGCCGCAACGTACCCCGCCGACGTCGCCTGCGACGACAACGCGTCCATCCGCTGCGCCACCGTGATCCGCGGCACCAGCTCCATGCTGAAGCTCGTCACCCCGCCCTTCGCCAGCCCGTTCACCAGATCCGGCGACGTCAGCGGCAGCATGAACCCCAGGAACGCGGACCCCTTCTTCATCCGCGCGACTTCACTGGCCGCCCCCTCCGCCACCGGCGGGGCCACCTTCACGACGACATCCGACGCGTAAACCGCGGCGGCATCGGCCGCCACCGTGGCTCCCGCGTCGCTGTATGCGGCGTCCGGGTACCCGGCTGCCTCGCCCGCTCCCGATTCGACGATGACCTCCAGCCCCTCCTCCACCAGCTTCCCCACGGTGTCCGGGACCAGGGCCACTCGACGCTCGCCCGGGATGCGTTCCCGCGGCACTCCTACCTTCATCGGCGTTCCCCCCTTCGTAATGGCCGTTCTGTGAGCCGCGCGTGGCGCCACGACGCGGCCGCCTACAATCTATCAATATGGATTACTCAGGCCACCCCGTCGGACGTAGGGCAATCCCCCATTC
>JBKGZE010000116.1:0-6924 GCA_046545735.1 Gemmatimonadota bacterium
ACCTCATACCGCTCGCCCCGGTCGTACGCGGACAGGTGGAGCCGGGCGCCGGTGCGGTGCGCCAGCTCGGCGGCGCCCGACGCGTAGTCCGCGTGGATGTGCGTCTCCAGCACGTGGGCGATCCGGACGCCCCGCTCCCAGGCGTACGCCAGGTACGGCTCCACGTCACGGCGCGGGTCCACGACCACGACCTCGCCCGCCGTCTCGCTGCCCACGAAATAGGAAAACTGGGCGAGCCCGTCGTCGACGAATCGATGAAAGACCATCGTCTCCTGCTCCTCGGAAGGTCGCGCACGAGCGGCAGCGAGCGCCCCGGCACCCGCCCGGAGCCGGGGAGGCCGGGCCTGTTCATGCCCCGGCATCCGCTCTACCTTTGGGCCCCCGGTCGCGGCGCGGGAGCGGCGTACACCGGGTGATACCGATGCAAGAATGGGACGTAGCGAACGATATGACGATACACGATCGACTGCAGGACCTTGCCCACAATCTCCGTTGGGACTGGCACCCGCCGACGCGGCGGCTGTTCGAGTCGCTGGATCCGGAGCTGTGGGAGCGGGTGGACCACAATCCGGTAGCGCTGATCCGACGCCTGGATCCCGACGCGGTGAACGACCGGGCCGACCTGGCCGCCCGTGCGACCGCGCTGCACGAGGAGCTGGAGGGATACCTGGCGGCGGACCGCGTCTGGTACGAGGGCAATCGGGCGCCGGAGGCCCCGCTGGCCGCCTACTTCTCGGCGGAGTTCGGGCTGACCGAGTGCCTTCGGATCTACTCGGGCGGTCTCGGCATCCTGGCCGGGGACCACCTGAAGTCGGCCAGCGATCTGGGCGTACCCCTGGTGGCGGTGGGCCTGCTGTACCGGGAAGGGTACTTCCGGCAGGGCGTCGACGAGCACGGTCGGCAGACCGAGTCGTTCCCCGCGGCCGACTTCGACGACCTGCCGGTGCGCCCGGTGACGGACCGGGGCGGCTGGCCCCTCCGCGTCAGCGTCCCCTTCCCCGGACGGCGGGTGGGGGCACGGGTATGGCGGGCCGACGTGGGCCGCGTTCCGCTCTTCCTGCTGGATACGGACGTGCCGGAGAACGACCCCGGCGATCGTCGCCTCACGGCCCGGCTCTATGCCGGCGGCAGCGAGTTGCGGATCGCGCAGGAGATCCTCCTGGGCGTCGGCGGCTATCGTGCGCTTGCGGCGATGGCGATCGAGCCGAAGGCCTACCACATGAACGAGGGGCATTCCGCGTTCCTGGCGCTCGAGCTGGTGCGCGACCTCATGCAGCAGGAAGGGCTGCCATTCCAGCAGGCGGCCGCGCGCGCGCGCGCACGGTGCGTGTTCACGACCCATACACCGGTGCCGGCCGGACACGACCGGTTCGGCCGGAAGCTGGTGGCGCGATACCTCACGGACACCGCCCACTCGCTGGGGCTCGACTTGGAGCGGCTGTTGGACCTGGGACGGGCCGCACCGGGGACGGACGACCCGTTCACAATGACCGTACTGGCGATCCGGCTCTCGGCGCAGACGAACGGAGTCAGCGAGCTGCACGGTGCCGTGTCCCGCAGCATGTGGCACGCCCTGTGGCCCGACCGCCGGGTCGAGGACGTGCCCATCGGGCACATCACGAACGGGATCCACATCCCCACCTGGGTGCACCCGGAGGTTCTGGAAGGTTGGGATGTGGACCGGGACGCGCTGGTGGACGCGTCCATCCACCCGGCCCCGGACCTGGTCCGGCTCTGGCGCACCCGCGAGGTACGCCGAAAGGCGCTGGTGGACTACGTGGCCCGCAAGGTGGGCGCGGAGCTGGATCCGAGGGCGCTGACCATCGCGTTCGCGCGGCGGTTCGCCACCTACAAGCGCGCCACCCTCCTGCTCGGGGACCTCGACCGTCTGCACGACCTGACCGGGAACCCCGAGCGCCCCGTGCAGATCGTCTTCGCGGGCAAGGCGCACCCCGATGATGAAGGGGGCAAGGCGCTGATCCGTCAGATCGGAGAGGTCTCCCGCGACCCCCGCTTCCGCAATCGGATCGTCTTCCTTCCCGACTACAGCATCGACGTGGGACGGGCGCTGGTGCAGGGCGCCGACGTATGGCTGAACAACCCGCGACGCCCCATGGAGGCGAGCGGGACCAGCGGGATGAAGGCGGCCATGAACGGCGTCCTGAACGTGAGCATCCTCGACGGCTGGTGGGACGAAGCCTGGCGCAACCGGGATCCCGAGGCGCCGCCCCCGGGGTGGCGCATCGGGGAGGGGCTCGACCGCCCGTCACGGGAAGCCGCCGATCGAGCCGATACCGAGGCGCTCTTCCATGTCCTGGCGGACGAGGTGGTGCCCGCGTTCTACGACCGTGGCGCCGACCAGCTGCCCCACGCGTGGCTCGCCCGGATGGAGCAGAGCATCCGGCAGGTGGCGCCCGTCTTCAACACCCACCGGATGGTGGCGGACTACGTCATCCGCTACCGCGCGGCCGCGGACTGCGCCCCCGGCCAGGAGCCCGCCGAGCGCGTATCCGCCTAGCCTTCGGCAATGACGCGGGGAGCCGCCGGGCGCGGCTCCCCGTCCGTCAGCCCCTCCACCACAGCGAACGAAGCCCCCGCCGTCCGCTCGGGGACGACGGGGGCTCGCGTTCAGGGCGTGACAGGGCCGGCCTAGTACATCCCCTCCATGCCGCCCGGCATTCCGCCGCCGCCACCGCCCATGGACTCCTCCTCCGGGTGCTCGACCACCACACACTCGGTGGTGAGCAGGAGGCTGGAGATGGACGCCGCGTTCTGCAGCGCGGTGCGCGTGACCTTGGTCGGGTCGATCACGCCGGCCTCCACCAGGTCCTCGTAGACGTCGGTCTGCGCGTTGTAGCCGAAGTTCGCGTCCTTGCTCTCCTTGACGCGCTCGACCACGATCGAGCCTTCCTTGCCCGCGTTGTTCGCGATCAGGCGGATCGGCTCCTCCAGCGACCGGAGCAGGATGTCCACGCCGATCTGCTCCTCGGCGTTGCCGACATCGAAGTCCGCCAGCTTGGCACGGGCCCGCAGCAGCGCCACGCCGCCGCCCGGCACGATGCCCTCCTCCACCGCCGCGCGGGTCGCGTGCAGCGCGTCCTCGACCCGGGCCTTCTTCTCCTTCATCTCGGTCTCGGTGGCCGCGCCCACGTTGATCACCGCCACGCCGCCGGCCAGCTTCGCCAGCCGCTCCTGCAGCTTCTCGCTGTCGTAATCGCTCGTGGACTTCTCGATGGCCACCCGGATCTCCTCGATCCGGCCCTTGATCTTCTCCTCGTCCCCGGCGCCATCCACGATCGTCGTGTTGTCCTTGTCGATGACGATCCGCTTCGCCTCGCCCAGGTCGCCCACCACGGTGTTCTCCAGCTTGAACCCGACCTCCTCCGAGATCACGTTCCCGCCCGTCAGCACCGCGATGTCCTGCAGCATCTGCTTGCGACGATCACCGAAGCCCGGCGCCTTCACCGCCGCCACCTTCAGCGTGCCCCGCAGCTTGTTCACCACCAGCGTCGCCAGCGCCTCGCCCTCGATGTCCTCGGCGATGATCAGCAGCGGACGGCCCATCTGCGCCACCTTCTCCAGGATCGGCAGCAGGTCCTTCATCGTGCTGATCTTCTTGTCGTGGATCAGCACCATCGCGTCCTCGAGCACCACCTCCATCCGCTCCGAGTCCGTCACGAAGTACGGCGACAGGTAGCCACGGTCGAACTGCATCCCCTCGACCGTCTCCAGCGTGGTCTCGAGACCCTTCGCCTCCTCCACCGTGATCACGCCATCCTTGCCCACCTTCTCCATCGCGTCCGCGATGAGGCTCCCGATCTCCTCATCGTTGTTCGCGCTGATGGCGCCGACCTGCGCGATCTCCTTCTTCCCCTTCGTCTCCGTCGACAGAGCCTTCAGCTCCTCCACCACCTTCTCCACGGCCACGTCGATCCCCCGCTTGATGCTCATGGGGTTCGCCCCGGCCGTCACGTTCTTCAGACCCTCACGGAAGATCGCCTGCGCCAGGACCGTCGCCGTGGTGGTGCCGTCCCCGGCCAGGTCGCTCGTCTTCGTCGCGACCTCCTTCACCATCTGCGCGCCCATGTTCTCGATCGGGTCCTCCAGCTCCACCTCCTTCGCCACCGTCACCCCGTCCTTCGTGACCGTGGGTGAGCCGAACTTCCGGTCCAGCACCACGTTCCGGCCCCGCGGGCCCAACGTCACCTTGACCGCGCGCGCCAGCTTGTCCACGCCCTTCTTCAGCTTCGCGCGGGCCTCGGTATCGAACTCAAGATCCTTGGCTGCCATATCTCGTCCTCTCCTCGTGTGTCTACGTTCGCTCGATTCGCTACACGACAGGCTGCTGCACGACGGTCAGCCGATCACGGCCAGAACGTCCGTCTCCCGCAGGATCAGGTACTCCTCTCCACCCACCGTCACCTCCGTCCCGCTGTACTTCCCGTACAGAACCTTGTCCCCCTTCTTCAGCTGCATCTCGATCGTCTTGCCCTCGTCGCTCACGCGACCCGGACCCACCGCCACGACCTCGCCCTGCTGGGGCTTCTCCTTCGCCGTGTCCGGGATGTACAGCCCGCCCCGCATCTCCTCGCTCTCCTCGAGCGGCTTGACTACCACACGGTCCGCCAACGGCTTGATGTTCACCGCGGAAGCAGTGGCCATGAAAGTCCCTCCATTGTTTTGGGTTGAATCGTACCGGCTCTCGGCGTGCCTGTTAGCACTCAGTGGGGCCGAGTGCTAATCACGACCCCAAGAGTAGGCGGGCGCTCGAGCGGTGTCAAGGCCCGCGATCGGGTTCGACGCCGGTGCATGGCACGTGCCGCGGTGGGGGGTCAGAACGGCAGATCCAGGCCGCCGATGCGGCAGGAGTACGGGGGTCCGCGATGTGGCGGGCGTCGGGTCGTACGGCGTCCGCCGCCATTTCGACGTGGGTGTCTCGGCTGCCGGCTCAGGCTCTGCTTTCGACCCAGGCGATGCGGAGTCCGTGGAGCGTGAGGAAGGGTTCGACGTGGTCGATGGTGCGGCAGTGTGGGGCGAGGAGCCGGGCGAGGCCGCCGGTGGCGACGGTCCGCGTCTGAGCGGTCCACTCCTCCTGGATACGCCGGACCATGCCATCGATGGCGTCGACGGCGCCGTAGAAGATGCCGCTCTGGAGGGCGGTATCGGTGCGCCGGCCGATGACGGAGCGAGGCGGCTCGATGTCGACGCGGGGGAGCTTGGCGGTGCGGCGGGTGAGGGTTTCGGCGCCGGTGCGGATGCCGGGCGCGATGATGCCGCCGAGGAAGGTGCCGTCGGCGGCGATGCAGTCGAAGGTGGTGGCGGTGCCGAGGTCCACGACGATGGTGTCCATGCGATAGAGGTGCGCGGCGGCGAGGGTGTTGGCGATGCGATCGGCGCCTACGGAGAGGGGCTCCTCCACGGCGAGGCGGATGGGGAGGTCGGCGCCGGGCTCGACGAGGAGCGGGGGAAGATCGAGGTACCGTGCGCAGGCGTCCTCGAGGGCGTGGGTGAGGGGTGGGACCACCGATGCGATGACGGCGCCCTCGAGGGCGTTGCATTGGATCTGGCTCTCGCGCAGGAGGGAGCGGAGGAGGATGCCGTATTCGTCGGCGGTGCGCTCGTGGTGGGTGGAGAGCCGCCAGTGGGCCGCCAGCTCTTCGCCGTCGAAGATGCCCAGGACGGTTTCCGTGTTGCCGATATCGATCGTGAAGATCACGTGGGGCCTCCCAGCTCGTCGTGTTCGAGTCGTACCGTGCCGGCGATGATCTCCCGCAGCTCACCACCCGATCGGACCAGCAGGCCGCCGCGGGGGCTGATGCCCGCGGCCGTGCCGACCGGTCGTCCGTCCACGCGCACATCGCGGTCCCTGAGGCGGTCGCGCCGCTGGAGCCGGTCGAGCTCGTCGGGATCGAGCTCGGCCCCGGCGCTGGCGGCCACCCGGATCCAGCCCTCGGCGAGGCCGCCGACGAGGCGAGGCACGTCGGGCTTCGCGCCGGCCGCGGCGGCGAGGGAGGTGGCGCGCCCCGCGAGCTCCGGCGGCCAGTCGTCGTCGTGCTGCGCGAGGTTCACTCCGATGCCCGCGATCACGTGGTTGATGCGATCCCCGAGGATGTCCCCCTCGCACAGGATCCCCGCCAGCTTGCGGCCCGCCCCCCGGCGTGTCGCCGGCTTCCCGGGTAGCGCCACCAGGTCGTTGGGCCATTTTATGGCGATGTCCACGGGCAGCACCGTCTCGATGGCTTCGGCAGCGGCGAGCCCCAGGCGGAGGGTGAGGGCGGGCGTCCAGTGGGCCACATCTCCGGGTCGGAGCACCATGGAGAGGGAGAGGCTGGCGCCGGCGGGCGAGCTCCATCTCCGGCCGAGGCGTCCGCGACCCGCCGTCTGCTCCTCGGCGACGACGAGGCTGCCCTCCGCCGCGCCCGCGGCAGCCATGGTCCGGGCCAGGTCGTTGGTGGACCCGACGGTGTGGAAGACCCGGAGCGCCGGGAGCCGCCACGCGCTACGCCAGGCCTCGACCGGCCGTCCCTGCCAGACTGCCAGCTCGGTGGCGTCCACGGTCAGCCGAGGTAGAGGTATCCGAGGAAGAAGAGACCCACGGCCCAGACGTACCAGGCGAAGTGGTGGAACCCCTGGCGTCGGACGAGCCATACCAGCGACTTGATGGCGGCTACGCCTGCCACGAGGGCGACGAGGAATCCGGTCACCAGGGGCCCATCGAGGGTGGCGCCCCGCACCTCCGGGACCTGGAGCACGGCCGCACCGGCGATGGCCGGGAGCGACATGAGGAAGCTGAACTCGGCGGCGCGCTCGCCGCGCAGGTCGGTCCAGAGCCCGGCGGCGATGGTGCTGCCGGAGCGTGAGATGCCTGGGAGGAGGGCGAGGCACTGGGCGAAGCCCATGGCCAGGGCGTGACGGGTACGGGGC